>DATCAO010000182.1:0-3612 GCA_036512575.1 Puia sp. | reverse complement strand
ACAAATCCGAAATATCGACCGCCGGTTGATTTGACTGTTGCTGGAGAACCTTTTTCATTCAGCAAATCCAGCACGGCTTCGGGAGAGACCGGGTTGTCCTGGAGTGGTTCTTTCAGGTCCTGGAGTTGCCGAACGGCATCTGCTTGCGGAAAAACAGGATTGCTGTGGCTTTCGGAAATATAGTTTTCTGTGATGGCAGCAAACTGATCGATGAGGCTCATTTCAATGGATTGAGGTTAACTGACTCTGGTTAACTGACTCTGCACTTTTAAAGTTCATTAATTTTGGGTTTAGTTTCCATGATTTTTTCCGAAAGGAAGCGCAGGAAAGTATGGGAGTATGGGAATATGGGAGTGTGGGAGTACTTTGCCCGCCGAATCCCGCCTTGGCGGGAGAAGGTGGGTGGGAGTCTGGAAGAAAGTATGGGAGTATGAGAGTTCTGGAAGTCTGGGGTTGATTTGCAAAAAAAAACGTCCCCTGAGAGGAGGACGTTTTTTTTATATATTGAGCCTTAACCTTTAGCTGAATAAACCACCTTTCTTCAATTCCTTAGTGTCTTCGCCAATTTTGAAACCATTGTGATAGATTTCAATTTTGTAAGAACCTGGTACGAATGCACCGGATTGTTTCCAGGCAAACTGTACTGATTTGGTCTTACCGGCTTCGATGTCTACAGGAACTTTGGCAGTGTAGATTTTATCTCCTTCGTCACGGCTTGCAAATGTTCCTGAACCCAGTGCAGGTACAGAGATTGGTTTGCCATCCGGACCAGTGATACAAACATAAACATCAGTCTGTCCAGTCTGTGCGATGCGGTTAGCGACATCAAAAGAGATGATCAGTTTGTCCACTCTCTTTGCAGTGGTTGTTACTTTTTCCTTACCATTCTTCTTGTCTTTCACCGGAGTCACCATGATGTTTGAAGCATTCAGGGTAGACGCGATATCAACTTTCTTTTCAAGATCTTCTTTCTGAGTTGTTGTAGTAGAAAGATCTGAAGTCAATTTTTCCTTGTCTGCAGTCAGCTGCGTTTTGTCTGCAGTTAACTGAGTGTTCTGCGTAGTCAGTGTTGCTACCTGTGTCTGGAGATCAGAGATCTTCGTATTCAGGTCAGCGATCAGTGATTTCGCTTTGTTTAATTCTGCAACTGTTGCATTTTTCTTACCCAGGATGCTTCTGATTTCTGCTTTCTTCTTAGAGATATCAGAATTAGCGCTGGTAAGCTGTGTCTGCAGGCGGTTGTTGGTGCCTGTTAATGAATCGAGGCGAACCAGGGCATCATCAAAATTCTTCTGTAATGCTCCTTTTTCGTCAGTAACCTTTGCGATCTGTGTTTGCTGGCTTTGTTGTACCTGTTCCTGTTTGTTATTATTCCACAGTAAATAACCCCAGGTTCCAAGGAATCCTGCTGCCAGTAAACCGATCACGAGATTTTTAAAATCTTTTTTCGGAGGCTGACTTTGAGGAGACGCAGATGGATAATTGGTTGTGCTCATGATTTGTACTTTTTAATTTAAAAATTGTTTTTCCAACGGGAAACGGTGTTTAGGTTGGTTTCCATTCTCCCATTGGTCTAAAACCGTGCCAATTTTGCGTTTACGCAGGGGTGTTGATATCAAAATGAGCTTGTAAATGATTAATTATCAATGATTAATGATTAACGATTCTTTTGTTACCCACCGTCCGGAGGTCTTAATCATTAACAATTAATAATTACTAATTAAAAAAATATCTTGCAGGCAAAACTCAAAATTTGTCTGCTGAACAGATTATCCGTGACTGGAAAAGAAAGATATATAAACCCATTTACTGGCTGGAAGGTGAGGAGGAATACTATATTAATGAGGTGATGGATTTTGCCGAGCACGAGATTTTACCTGAAGAAGAAAAAGCATTCAACCTGTCTGTTTTTTATGGTAAGGATGCGGACTGGGCGGCGGTGGTGAATGCCTGCCGGCGTTATCCGATGTTTGCGGAACGGCAGGTGGTCTTATTAAAAGAGGCGCAGCAGATGCGCGATATCGCCAAACTGGAACCTTATATACAACAACCGCTTGGTTCCACGGTTTTCGTGGTTTCTTATAAAGACAAGAAAGTAGATGGCCGCAGTAAACTCGCCAAACTCTTAAAAGATAAAGGTGTGTTGCTGTCGACAAAAAAAATGTACGACAATCAATTGCCGGAATGGGTGAATGAATTGGTCGAGGCGCGGGAACTCACCATACAACAGAAAGCGCTCTACCTGCTCATCGATCATATCGGCAATGACCTGACTCGGATAAAAAGTGAGATTGAAAAAATCCAGATCAACCTCGGCAGCCGGAAAACGATACATGAAGATGATGTTGAAAATTTCGTCGGCATCAGTAAGGAATACAATGCGTTTGAATTGCAGGCAGCTCTTGCCAGGAAGGATACGGAGAAAGCCTTCCGCATCATTCAATACTTTGAAAGCAATCCCAAGGCTGCGCCCATCCAGCTGGTGCTGCCTGCGCTCTATACTTTCTTCAGTAAAGTATATATGATCTTCGGCATTCCCGGTCCCGATGAAAAAACGACGGCTGCTGCGCTCGGTGTTTCTCCTTTTTTTGTAAAAGATTATCTCATCGCCGCAAAGAATTACGGATTTGAAGGAACGGAAAATGCATTACTACTACTACACCACTATAATTTGAAGAGTGTGGGAATTGGAGCCATAAATGTCGAAGATGCTGATTTGTTAAAGGAGTTGGTAATTAAAATGATGTGAAAATACTTGAGAAAGTATGGAAGTATGGGAGTATGAGAGTCCGGGCGAAAAAATGTATGCCCAGACTCTCATACTCTCATAGTCCCATACTATCTCTCATACTGGCATTAGCTTTATCTAATGCCAGTTGTGTTTTTAACTCTTCCAGCCCGCTAAATTTCTTTTCAGCTCGTAAAAACTTCTTCACAAATACTTTCACTCCTTTACTGTAGATGTTTCGGTTGAAGTCGAAAATATTGACTTCAATAAGTTTTTTTGTTCCGTCGACGGTGGGGCGGTAACCGATATTCATCATGCCGCGATAAAGGGTTTCCGGTTCATCCGAAACACAAAGATCCACGGCATATACGCCGTCGCCGGGGATGAGTTTGGATTCGTCTTTGACTAAGAGGTTGGCCGTCGGATAGCCGATGCTGCGGCCGAGATGGCTTCCTTCCACTACCGTTCCGCTGAAGAAATATTTATAGCCCAGCAGTTGCCTGGCGGTTTCCATATCGCCTGCGCCGATGGATTCACGGATCCGGGTTGAACTGACGGAAATGGAATTGAGCAGGTGCACCGGAATTTCCATCAGGTTAAAATGATAGATGGCCGACTGCTGCTCGAGCAGTTCATAATTTCCCAAACGGCCCTTGCCGAAACGATGGTCATAACCGATGATGAGTGTATGGGGTTGAAAATACCGGATCAGGAACTGGCTGATATAATCCTCGGCGGATAACTGTGCAAATTTTTCAGTGAAGGGGATGACCACCAGGTGGTCGATGTCTTTGCCGGAGAGCAGTTCAATTTTTTCATCCAGCGTGTTGATCAGTCGCACGCCTTCTGCCGCCCGGACTATGGTTCGGGGATGGGGGTCGAAG
>DATCAO010000181.1:0-7630 GCA_036512575.1 Puia sp. | reverse complement strand
GCGGGTTTTACCGGTACGCGGGATTTCACAAAAGCCGACCTGATTCTGATCAATACCTGCTCCATCAGGGAAAAAGCCGAACAAACCGTTCGCAGCCGGCTGCATATCTTCCGGCAGGTTAAAAGATCAAAACCTTCAACGCTTATTGCCGTGTTGGGCTGCATGGCGGAAAGGCTGAAATCGAAATTCCTGGATGAGGAAAAACTGGTCGACCTGGTTGTGGGTCCGGACGCTTATCGAAGCCTTCCCTTACTCATTGGGGAAGCCGATAGCGGACAGAAATCTGTAAACGTGCTGCTCAGCCGGGATGAAACCTATGCCGACATAACGCCCATCCGGCTCAATTCTAATGGAGTGAATGCCTTCGTCAGCATCATGCGCGGTTGTAACAATATGTGTTCTTTCTGTGTGGTCCCTTTTACCCGCGGAAGGGAAAGAAGCCGCGATCCGGATTCCATATTGGCAGAATGTCGTGATTTGTTTGAAAGAGGATACCGTGAAGTGACCCTGCTCGGACAAAATGTAGACAGTTATCACTGGCATTCCGGAACAGAAGGCGAACGGCCAATGGAATTTGCTCAGCTACTTGAAGATGTGGCCAGGATATCTCCTCTTCTGCGGGTGAGATTTTCCACCTCTCATCCGAAAGATATTACAGATGCTGTATTGTACACCATCGCCCGATACGAAAATATCTGTAACTATATTCACCTGCCGGTGCAAAGCGGATCTACCCGTGTATTGCAACGCATGAACCGGACGTACACCCGTAAATGGTACCTGTCACGGATTCAAAAAATCAGGGAACTGATTCCCGATTGCGGAATTACTTCGGATATTATTGCCGGTTTCTGTGGCGAAACGGAAGATGATCACCGTGAGACCCTTTCCCTGATCAGAGAAAGCCGCTTCGATATGAGCTACATGTATTTTTATTCGGAACGACCGGGAACCCTGGCCGCCAGGAGATACACGGATGATGTGCCCGAAGCAGAAAAGAAAAGAAGGCTGGACGAAATCGTAAAACTGCAAAACCTGATTTCTCAGAAATCAAACCGCGAAGACGTGGGAACTATTTCAAAAGTGCTCATCGAAGGCGACTCAAAGAAAAGTTCGGCGGACTGGATGGGAAGGAATAATCAAAATAAAGTCGTTGTCTTTCCAAAAAAAAACCATTTGCTTGGAAAAGGGGAATATGCCCTGGTGCGGATTGAGGCCTGTACCGGTGCCACCCTGATTGGGCAGGTTATTTGATTGGTTGGAGGGAGACTTACGGAAAATATCAAAACATGGAACTTCAGGCAATAAAAAACAGATTTGGCATCATCGGAAATGCGCCGGAGCTCAATTTTGCGCTAAGTGTAGCCGTACAGGTCGCCAATACCGACCTGACTGTTTTAATTTCGGGCGAAAGTGGCGTGGGAAAGGAAGCGTTCTCCCAGATCATTCATACGCTGTCGGCCCGAAAGCACAATCCATTTATTGCTGTAAACTGCGGTGCCATACCGGAAGGAACCATCGATTCCGAATTATTTGGCCATGAAAAGGGCTCGTTCACGGGTGCAGTAGATTCTCGTAAAGGTTATTTTGAAACGGTTAACGGAGGTACGATATTTCTGGACGAAATCGGTGAACTACCATTGGGCACACAGGCCCGGTTATTAAGGGTATTGGAAGCGGGGGAATTTATCCGGGTGGGTTCATCCAAAGTGCAGAAAACAGATGTGCGTGTGATCGCCGCAACCAACAAGGACCTGCTTCAACTCACTGAACGGGGAAAATTTCGGGAAGATTTGTACTACCGCTTAAGTACGGTTCCGATAAGGGTTCCCTCCCTTCGGGATCGCAAAGAGGATATTCCATTATTGTTCAGAAAATTTGCCGTCGATTTCGCTGAACGTTACAAAACTTCTCCTGTACAACTGGATGAAGATGCCAGAAATCTGTTAATTCAATACAGTTGGCCGGGAAATGTGCGGGAACTAAAGAATATTGCAGAACAGATCTCTGTTTTATCGGAAGACAAAACCGTTTCGCAGCCGCAATTACGCAGGTTCCTGCCGGAAAACCAGATCAATCGCCTGCCCATGGTCATTCCATCGGCCGGTCATCAGAATCCGAATGATTTCTCGAATGAAAGAGAGATCCTGTACAAATTGTTCTTCGATATGAAGAAAGATGTGACTGAATTGAAAAAGATGTTTCTTGAAATCTTAAAAAATCCTTCTCTGGCCTCCGATAACCAGGAAGCCCTTGTAAGGGAGCTGAAAGAACTAAAACCGCAGGAACATTATTCAGGAAATACGGTGCCTTCTTCCTATCCTTCCCAACCGGTTATGATTCATAATAGCAGTAACGGGAATAGTGAGATCCACCACCACGAAGAAGTAGAGGAATCTTTGAGCATCATGGATAAGGAAAAAGAATTGATTGTGAAAGCCCTGAAGAAACACAAGGGCAAGAGAAAAGATGCTTCCTCAGATCTCGGCATCAGCGAACGTACCCTTTACAGAAAATTGAAGGAATATGATATCAATGAATAGAAGGAAACCATTTATTCAACTTGCAAAGCCGTTCATTTGCCTGATCTGGTTAAGTGTGCTTTCCCAGGCCTGCAAAGTATATTCATTTAAGGATGTCTCCATTCCGCCGGAAGTAAAGACCATCCAGATCGGATTTATTGAAAACAGGGCCAGATATGTGGATCCCCAGCTGAGTCCCCAGCTCACTGATAAGTTCAAACAAAAAATCAGCAACCAGACCAAACTGACCCAGGTGCAGGGAGATGCAGACTACGATGTTTCAGCTTTTGTTGCAGAATACAATGTGTCAACGGCGGGCGTTGCCAACCAGGCCGCATCCATCAACCGGCTTACCGTGACGGTTCACCTGGCACTGAAAAATCGTTTGAATGATCAGAAACTGGGAACACCGGATTTTGAAACAGATATTACACGGAATTTTGATTTTCCTGCAACCACCAATCTGACGGACGCGGAGGCAACTCTTACACCGCAGATTGTGCAGCAAATGACGGATGATATGTTCAACCGTTTATTTTCTAACTGGTAATTCATACAACGATGAATAGCGGCCTGCCATCGCTTTTAGACGCCATTTTTGGAAAGCAAAATCTGGATTCGGTTTCCCTGGATGAAATTTATGAACTGATCAATGAATTCCCTTCTTTTAATGCAGGACATTTCCTCTTATCAAAAAAACTAAAGGAGCAGCAGGAAGCGGGTTATGAAAAAGAAACCATGCGAACTGCACTGTACTTCAATAATCCATTCTGGCTGGAATCCGTGCTAAATGAGGAAGATCATTTGGTATCAGCGAGGATAAGCCCCTCAACCTATACAGAACCGGTAGAAGATTTTCCGACGCGGGACTCTTTTATAGATGATTCCGAAACCAACTTATCGGAAATACGTTTTGAAGAATTTACAACTGAACCAGAACCGCTCTCAGTAGACGAGCCGTCCTCAGTTCAATCCCGGGAATCACAAGATTCCTCAAAGGAAGAAATACATGCTGAAGAAAACACTGAATTGCAGGAATCATTCCAAGACCAACCGCAGCATGAATACACAGATGGCCCGGTAAAATCCTTTGATGACTTAATTTCTAAATATCATATTGAATCCATAAATACCAGTGAGGAGACTTTCGTCGAATCACCGCCGGCAGCCATTGCACCATTGGTTGATACTACGCAAGCTGTTGAGCATACGGATGTCCAGTCAGGCAACTATCCACCGGATAACCAGGAATCCGGAGAGATCGCTGAAGATTATGAAATCCGGGAAGAAGTTTTCAACGAATATGGCATTTTTGAAGAGGTCAGGGTAAAAAAGACTGACTTCGATCTGGAGACTTTCGACAGACCTGTAACAAATGTTCCGGAAAATAATACGAGCCCCAGTGACCCGGTCACGGAAGTGCCGGCAGCAATACAGGCGTTGGCCGATGTCCCATCCCTGAAAGAAAATACGGAGGATTTGGGGGACAGAAAAGAGGAAAGTTCTCTGCAGGAAGCGTTTGAAGAAGCGCAAACCCAGGCGGACTATGAAGCATTTGATCCCCCTGATGATCATCAGATTCCCGAAGAAACGGAAACCCTGTCGGATTTTACGAGTGAGGAAGAAAGCATTACGGAAATATTTTCGGGTCAGGAACTCAGGTTGGAATCTGTGGAATCGCAACTCGAGGCAGACGACACAGAAGCCGACGAGACCGCATTCGGGGGATCCGGTTCGGACAATGGACAGATGTCCCACTTGTCAGACAGCATTGGGGAGCAACAAAAACGAATGACTCCCTTTGACCCCAAAAAAGCAGAATCCATCGTGTTCGCTCCTTATCACATGATAGATTATTTTGCATCGCAGGGCATCAAACTCGTACTTGAAGATAATCCGGCAGACCCTTTCGCCAGGCAGTTAAAAAGTTTTACAGACTGGCTTAAAGTAATGAAAAAGCTGCCGGCGCAAACCCTGACGGAGAAAACAGATGAAAAGGAAACTGATCGTATACGTCACTTTGCAGCGCATTCCATAGATGAACGGGAAATCCTGACAGAATCCATGGCGGAAGTCCTTGCCAAGCAGGGCATGTACGAAAATGCCATTGCCCTTTTCCAGAAATTAAGTTTGATTTATCCCCCTAAAAGCGCTTATTTTGCGTCCAGAATTGAACAAATTAAAGCGTCCTTACCATGATATTTTTCGTTATTATTCTATTACTGGCTTGTGGCTTACTTGGTCTGATTGTACTTATTCAAAATCCAAAAGGCGGAGGACTTGCCGGTAACGTGGCCGGCTTCAGCAATCAGTTTATGGGAGTGAAACAGACGACCGATATTCTGGAAAAAGGTACCTGGATCCTGGCCGCCACAGTGGTGTTGCTGTGTATTTTTTCAACCCTCTTTATTCCGAAAGCCACTTCAACCAAGGTCCGGGACCTGAAACCAACGACCACTAATACGATTCCGGGTGGCGCTCCCCAGCAGAAATAGATAATCATATGATATTTAAGACCCCGTTTTCCAATGACGGGGTTTTTTGTTTATTTTGGTGAATAATCCAAATACACGTGAAGAAACTGTTTCTCCTGCTTTTGCTATTCGTTATTTTAGTCGTTACTACTGTAGGATTTCTAATTCTTGGTCCGGCAACTTCTTTCAGTTCGGACCACTACGAACTCTATATCCACACCGGGATGAATTTTGAGGAGCTGGATTCGATGATCAAAAAAGATGATGTGCTTTCCCACCCGGCTGTTTTCAACTGGCTGGCAAATCGGGTATCTTATTCTTCCGCCATAAAAGCCGGAAAGTTTGAAATCCGCCAGGGAATGAGTTTGCTGAATATTCTTAAAATGTTACGGAATGGCAGGCAGGTTCCGGTAAACCTGGTGATTACCAAATTACGAACGCGCGAAGATCTGGCATCTGTGATCGGACGGAAATTTGAATGCGATTCATCGGCCTTTATGCGCTTCATCAACAACACCGATACCCTTGGCGAATATGGACTTGATACGAATACGATGATGACCATGGTTTTTCCGGACACCTACACATATTTCTGGAACACGACACCATCCCGCATCATCAGGAAGATAGACGCTGCCGCAAAAGCTTTCTGGACCCCGGAACACCTGCGCCAGGCCGAGGCCCATCATCTCAACCGGGTAACCGCATATATTCTGGCTTCCATAGTGGAAGAAGAGACAACCCGTAAAGAAGATAAACCCAAAATCGCCAGCGTATATCTGAATCGCATTTCCACAGGCATGCGTATGTCGGCCGACCCCACTGTAAAATTCGCCCTGCGCCGTTTTGACCTGAAGAGAGTTTATGAAAAATATCTGTTGTTCGAATCGCCTTACAACACGTATCGGGTGGCCGGCTTACCTCCGGGACCCATCTGTACGCCTTCAATGGAATCCCTGGAAGCCGTATTGAATGCTCCAGAGACCCGATATTTTTATTTTGTAGCCAAACCCGATTTCTCCGGGTATTCCAATTTTTCAGAAACTTTTACTGAACACATGAAGAATGCAAGGGAATACCAGAAAGCCCTCGATGAACAAATGCGCATTGGTCAGCAATCAAAAGAAAACCCATGACCAAAATTCAAAAATTTATCAGGTCTTCTTTTCCTTATCGGTATGCAACTGCAAAAAGCAAGTCCATCTATCTTCCCGGGTTCCAGGGTTTACCATTATTTGAAGTAGTCGTTTTTTTTAAGAGTCAGATCCAGAAAGTCGGACTGAATGACCGTGCACGTTCCATTGCTTTTAGCTTCCTGCTTGCCATTCCCGCTGCGACCATTTTCTTATGTACGCTGATCCCTTATCTCCCGGTTTCGAAGAAGCTTACCAGCCAGCTACTGTTGTTGACAAAAGAAATTACGCCCAATCAGAATACATATCTGCTTGTTTCAAATTTCCTGACGGATTTTCTTACCAAACCGCGCGGGGGATTGCTGTCGATCGGACTGGTGATTTCCTTATATTACGCCTCCGATGCTATGATCGGTTTGATGCGGTCTTTCAACAAGTCCCTTTCGCCCCACTCCCATTTTCCGAGAAATTTTTTTCACAATCGACTGGTGGCCATTCAGCTTACATTGGTCCTGGTTTTGCTGATTATCGGGAGCGGCGTAATTCTGGTTACTCAGGATGCGCTGCTTCGTTATGTATTCAAAGCGCTGCATATCCACAGTCGTTCGATGAGATGGGTATTTAAAACCCTGCGTTGGGTTGTCATTATCCCTTTATTTTATTTTGCCATTGCGTATATCTATAAACACGCGCCCTCCATCCGCGAAAAATGGCGGTTATTTTCTCCGGGGACCCTGCTGGCCACAGTGCTGATGATATTACTGACTTTTATTTTTTCTTTCTGGGTAAATAAGTTCGGCACTTATAATAAAGTGTACGGATCCATAGGTACCATACTCATCCTCATGATCGTTGTTTATTTCAATGCGCTGATTCTTCTGGTCGGATTTGAACTGAACGTGAGTATACATTCTTTGAACGAGAAAGCGAAACAGAGGAAAAAGTGAAGTAATCAATCAGACCGGCCGTTTGGACTGGTGATTTCTGCCCGGGTAACTTTTCAATTTTAAGTATTAAACTGCCAGTCTTTCAACAATTTGCCGTATTCCGGTTCTTCCAGTCCGACCCGGTCATAATGTCCGGCGGCATCTTTTTGGCGGAATGCTTCATACAGGCTAACGGCGCAGGCTACGGAAATATTCAGGGATCGGATCATACCCATCTGGGGAATAATGAAATTTCCATCAGCGAATGCCCGGATTTCTTCACTCACGCCATCGTGTTCATTCCCAAATACCAGGGCAACCGGTGAAGTAAAATTGATCGCATACAGGGAAATGGACGTGGAAGAAAGATGTGTGGTGAGTATGAGCGGATATTTTCTCCTCAGCTCTGTAAAACATGCTGTGGCGTCAGTAAATTGGTGAATGGTCAGCCATTTGAATGCACTGCTGCTGCTTCTGGCGCCCCATTTTTTATGCCTGTTTATTTTTGTGTTCAACACGTAAACGTCCTGGATGCCTACTGCATCACAGGTACGCATAACCGCAGAAATATTGTG
>DATCAO010000180.1:0-5580 GCA_036512575.1 Puia sp. | reverse complement strand
CTGACCATCATGGCGCTGAGCTCGATGGCCGCTAAAAAACTGATCCAGGCGATTCAGTAAAATAACTTTTCAATTAAATGATGGCCGTTTATTAGAGACCTTATAGGGACCTTATAGAGACCTTATAGAGACCCTGGGCCTCTTTGACAGCGGTATGCCAATACCCGGCAAAGATCCTGCTGCCCTTTCAGGCGCTAATGTTATCCGTTGGTTATCCATTAGTTAACAGCCTCATTATCAACAATAACAAAGTTGGGTAGGTTCCTTAGAGCCCTTAAACCCTTTTATTAATTTTCAGTCTTATATCCATTATTCTACTTATTTAAAAATTAAAAAAATGAAAAAGACAATCCTTGCTACCCTGTTTTTCCTGGGTTCCATTGGCGCTTCTATGGCTGCATCAGGTCATCCGCGCAGACACCAGGTTAACCATCGACTCGAAAATCAAAATGACCGTATTCACGACAAAGTGAAAGATGGTGAGATGAGTAAAAAAGAAGCTGGTAAACTCCATAAGGAAGACCACCAGATCCGTCAGGAAGAAAAAGACATGGCTTCCCAGGACCATGGTCATATTACAAAACAGGAGCAAAAAACCCTGAATCAACAGGAAAATCACGTAAGTAAACAAATAAAGAATCATTAATTAAGAACTGATTCCTGCCAAGTGCTTCCCGGCCTTCTTTCAATAGAGAAATGGAAGGGAAGCACTTTTATTTACCCTTTATGAAAACCCCGGTACGATTTACCCTGACTACTATTGTTGCATTGCATGGTTTATTCAATGCAGGCATGGCGCAATCGGCAACCGATTCTTCCATTGCAAATACGCAAATCATTACAGATGATTCAGTAGCTGTTATGATGGACAGCACAGACAACAAAGGTGCACTACTGCACAAATCATATTTCGAAGCCGGAATGAGTTATCAAAGCAACGACGTGTACCTGGGGCGAAAAGATTCAATGCTTCTTCCTTATTATATTCCGGCTTTCAGTTATTATCACAGATCAGGACTGTTTGTTACCCTATCTATGAACTATTTGAAAAATTCTACAGACAGCCGTATTGACCTCGTGACGGCTGAGGCCGGTTATATGTTGAGCCTGGGTAAATACGAGGGGCAGTTTGTAGCCTCCAAGTATTTTTATAATGCACAAAGTACGAGTGTGACATCAGCAATGACAGCGAGTATGGCTTACGAGAACAGTTATGATTTCGGATTCATTAAACCTTCGTTTACGGGAACCCTGAATTTTGCCACCCACGAGGATCTGGAGGCACTGCTCAGCATTGAACACAGCTTTTATTTCTTCGGAGATAAACTGGATATCACGCCAACTTTCGCGATGGCAGGTAGCACGCAAAATTATTATAACGACTATTATAAAAGTCGCCGGTTCCATCTTAAAAAAGAGCAAAAATTACAACCCGCCATTTCCAGTATCTCCGGAACTGTTCTGGATGCCTCAGCATTCAAAATCCTGGACTATGAGCCGACTATGCCCATCAACTACCGGATTGGAAAATGCACCATCAACTTTTCGCCAACCTATTCCATTCCGGTTCACCCTGCAACAATTGCCATTCAGACCGAATTTACGAACGGAAACGAATTGAATCGAATCAAAACAGAAAAGATTGAAAATAGTTTTTATTGGACAGTGGGTATCAGCATCATGCTATAACATGGAGTAACACTCCATTGTATGACCGTTCTAAAAAGCCAAGCGACAGAACGTTTGTTTTAGAAATGAAACCAATCAGGAAAAAAATGCTGATCTTCATGGCTGACTATAACAGGAAATTTACACTTAACAGGAAAAAAATATGTCAGAGGAAAAGCTCATCGAACATACCGGAAATGTTGTTGAAATCATCAAGAATAAATCACTCACCTGGAAACAAAAAGCAAAACGATTTGTTGAAGAAATCATTGTGATCGTTATTGCGATCAGCCTGACGCTCTTATTTCATAATTGGAACGATGCCCGTCATGAAAAGAAAATAGTCAGGGAATTTTTAACAGGTATTGTCACTGATCTGAACGGCACCGCCGATGATCTTGAAAATTCTTTAAAATCATTTCAGCCAACTATAGATTATTATGATACCGTCTGGAAGCAAATCATGACTAACACAATTAAACCTTCATTCATCGACAGCAACAGCGACTATTTACGCAATACAAGCTATTTTGTTTTTGATGACGGGCGGTTTCAGGGTTTTCAATCTTCCGGGTATCTGAGGCTCATTGAAAACCAGGATCTTTTAAAGCACCTGGTGACGCTCTATACTGTCCATATGCCCTTTGAAAGAGACGCTGACATCAATATGTTTCGCACCAGGGAAACAGATTATAATGTGTATATCGGCACAAAGGCATCAACAGATTCCAATGGCATACAGCTTTCTGGTCTCTTGAAGGATCAGGCAGTTAAATACCAGATCTCCCGCTATGTCGAATATTTTGACGAAAGGAAACGCCATAAGCAATGGCTGATCAAAAAAATCAGGGAAATGGCGACGGAAATTGAAAAGGATCTGGGAAAATAAATTGAGTCCATTTAGGTCAGGTGATCTGTATATTGTCATTTTCCCTTAACTTTAATCAAATCCAATATTTATGAACGTCCCAATCTTCGGTGACGACGTCACCCTCACACCACAAGGAACGATACTCGGCAGTATTTTCAGCTTTACAGGCGACGGTTTGCTCAAACTCGGCTTACCAGGTGGCTTTTTTTTCCAGATGCCGGATAAGATTGCTTTGCCGACTGAGCAAAGCATCGATCAGGATGGCCAGCTGATCAATACCCTGCCCCTTTCTCGCGGTATGTGCCAGTTAACGGAACACCTGCGCAAGTGGATATGGAACGGGGTTGAACCCTGAGAATGCGAGTTAACACATTCATTTACATTGATTTAATGATCAACTGCCCATGGTGTGGCCAGTGGGCATGTTTTGTGAAAACCGGCAAAACGATTAAACCTTAACATTGAATTTTTATAAGGAATAGTATATTCATATTACCTAATTGTTACCAAAAACTCTATTATGGCTAAAAAAATCAAACAGACATCTCAAAAGTCGATCAGAAAAACCCTGCTGGATCAGGTGGAGAGCAGGCTAACCGAATCCCTGATGGATTTTCCAAAAAAGATCAGCGAAAAGAAATTCAGAAAGACCATTCGCAAGGCCGGTAAGATCCTCACGCATTCCCTGGCTTCAAAGCCCGTCAGCACGTC
The DNA here is from genome assembly GCA_036512575.1 of Puia sp. Classification (GTDB taxonomy): domain Bacteria; phylum Bacteroidota; class Bacteroidia; order Chitinophagales; family Chitinophagaceae; genus Puia. The sequence continues at coordinate 2,330 of DATCAO010000180.1, read as the reverse complement.
TGCGAAAACTGATCAGAAAAAAACAAAGAAGAAAAAAACGGAAATTAAACCCGATACAAAGGTTGAAGCTGCTTCATAGTTGTCAGGAATAACGTTTAAAAAATAAAACCCCTCCTAGTCGCGGGGTTTTTTTGTGCATGGGCCTTGCCTAAGGACTTGAATATCCGGAAAGCTTTTTGTAGCTTTATTGTACTCGTATTCAACAGGTTATTCTTGCACACCTTACCATGAAAGCAACCGGACTGCTCCTTATTTTATGGGTACTCGTTTCGCCAATACTCCTGTTTTCCCAAAAACCCAATGCGACCATTACCGGCAAAATCATTACGGTAGACGGAGAACCTGCAGCGGGTATTTCCATTGAATTAAAAAATTCAGGAAAATTGAGCATCTCCGATTCCAGGGGATCTTTTATGCTTCAACATCTGCCTGCACTGAACGATAGTTTAATCATTTCATCCGTAGGAACAAGTCTTTTCAAACAAGCCATTCACTTGAATAAGGGCGAGTTCCTGGATATTGGCGTCATCCGGCTGTCGATCAGTGTAGCCCTGTTGCAAACGGTTGAAATCAATGGCCGTTCTGCCAAATCCTATAAAAGCGATTATTCTTTTTTCGGAGCCAAAACCGAAACACCCACTAAAGAAATTCCGCAATCCATTTCAGCAATAACCAAAGAATTGATTCACGACAAAATGGAGGTCACGTTAAAAGATGCGGTAGGAGATGCAGCCGGCGTGAATCAGTATTCCGGATACGATGAATATACCATCAGGGGATTTCGTGCAGAAAATGCACACGATATAAACGGACTGCGGGGATACAACACCACCTACACGAGCAGTATGCTGGTAAATATTGAACGGATTGAAGTGATTAAGGGGCCAACAGCAACCCTGTATGGGAACTGTGACCCGGGAGGAACCATCAACCTCGTCACCAAAAAACCGCTGGATCATTCGGAAGGCGAATTAAATATTTTCGGCGGAAGCTGGAATCATTTCAGAGCTGAAGGTGATGTGACCGGGACGCTCAACAAAAAGAAAACCCTTTTGTACCGGATGGATGCGGGCTGGGATCAGAAAAATTCATTCATGGATCAGATCCATAGTCAATCTTACCAGATAGCTCCTTCTTTAACATTTGTTCCTAATGATAAAATCAAAATTAATGTCGACTTCTCGCTATCGCATATGAATGGTGTTTTGGACAATGGCCAGCCGGGCCTGGAGAATGATAACAACCTGAAAGCGACGCCGATCAAACTGACGGTTTCCCAACCGGGAAACTATCTGAAGGAAACTGACCTTACCTCCATCCTGAGTTTTTCTTATGCCATCAACAAGAGGCTGAGTTTTAATTTAGGATTTCTGAATTTCAATACAAAACAGGATGTCGCAGAACATGGATTCAATAGTTACGCCACGGCTGATTCCATCTACCTCCTGTATTCTACCTGGAACTATCAAACCGTTACGAATACTCTAACTAACTATTTTACCTACCTCGCCAATACAGGTAAGGTCAGTCAGAAGCTTTTACTGGGCTACGATTATATAGAGAGCGAAGTGGACCTGGATCAGCAATATTTCGAGAATCCCGGACAATTCGGCGCGGGCAGCGGCATCGTGGGCGGTTTCAGTTTGACAAATCCGTTATACAACCAACTGCCGCCAACCGGCTACCAGATTTCGAGTTTCAACAGCTCGACAACAAACGTTGACGGCAGTGTGTACCAGACCCAGGGCGTATATATTCAGGATGAACTAAGCTTTGAACGGTGGAAAATTCTGGCCAGCCTGCGTGAAGAATTTTACCAGGGTGAAGCAGAGGATGGTGCTGAAGGATTGCATGAAAATGTTTTTCTCCCCCGACTTGGGATTGTGTATACCCTTACACCCAATATCAATTTGTATGCGACGTATAATAAAGGGTTCGATCCTTTCGAAGCAGCGACGCAGGCACAGGTATTTAACCAGCCCTTTAAGCCCCTCATCAGCGAATTGTATGAAGCCGGTATAAAAGCAGGTTTTTTTCAGAACAAACTGGCAGCTTCACTTGCATTCTATCAGCTGACGGTGAACAATGTAGCGGTCAATGCAGGAGATCCATCAAATCCGAATCTTTTTGTCCAGCAGGGTCAGAACAGATCGAAAGGTATTGAAGCAGAAGCCACCGGAAACATCCTGCCCAACCTGAGTGTCATGATTTCTTACGCATTTGATGTGGCCAAGGTAACGCAGGATAAGAATCCATCCCAGGTGGGAACGACCGTAGCGAATGCGCCGAAAAATTCGAGTTCGAGCTGGATCAAATACTCTTTTAGTAAA
>DATCAO010000179.1:0-5172 GCA_036512575.1 Puia sp. | reverse complement strand
GCGATATCCAAAGCACTTAGTCCGCCCAGGGAAAAACCTGCAAAAGCCCATCTCCCGGTAAGTCTGTCCGGGAAAAGCAGGCGTATCGCCGGAACCAGTTCATTTGTAATAAAATGCATATACCGGATGGCCAGGTTTCCTCTTCCTTTATAATCGGGAGCGGAGGCCGTTCCATATTCGAATTTCCGCAGGAGGCCGGCATGTATACCAATACAGAGCAGGGGCCGGATGGCTTTTTGCCGGTAAAGTTTTTCCAGGATATTTTCAAAATGCATGGTTTGAAGGTCCTGTCCATCATTAATCAGCAGTACTTCGAAAGGCTCCGGGAGGGCATTCGGCGTTTGCCGCGGAAGGTAAAAATCTATGCGCAGGTTTCTTCCCAGTTCTTCAGAGGGAAAGGACAGGGTCTCCAGTATTCTTATTTCGGGGTTAACGGATGGCATATTTTCAAAAATAGGGAAGAATAAGGAGTTCATTTGTTTTTATAGCATTTTAAAAATAAATTTGGATGCCCACCAACCCCATTTATCATGAATACTAAGGAAGAATATTATAAATGGCATTCCCCTTCCCTGGACCGGGACATGGAGATGCTCGTGTTTGGGCATGCCGGCCAACCGGTCATTTTGTTTCCGACATCTAAAGGAGCCTATTACCAGAACAAGGACCAGGGTATGATTGAAGCCGCCCGCTGGTTCCTGGAAAACGGGCGCGTAAAAATCTATTGCCCGGACAGTATCGATGCGGACAGTTGGTATAACAAAAATATTTCTCCGCCGGAACGTGCTTACAACCAGGATCGGTATGACCGGATGATTTCCACGGAGCTCGTGCCCTGGGCCCAGCACGAAACCGGATACGAACGCATGGCCTTTGCCGGCTGCAGTTTCGGTGGATACCATGCAGTGAACACGGCCTTCCGCCATCCCAACCTGGCCAGTTATTGTTTTTCGATGAGCGGTGCATTCGACATCAAACAATTCACCGATGGATTTTATAACGACACTATTTTTTTCAACAACCCGGTGGATTACCTTCCCGGCGACAACAACCCGAATCTCTGGAAAATGGGCATCATCCTCGGGACCAGCGATCAGGATATCTGCAGGGAAGAGAATGAACGTCTCGATTTGATCCTTCAACAAAAAAACATCAGGCACTGGCTTGACCTCCGTCCGAATGCATCGCATGACTGGCCGGTATGGCGTGAAATGTTTCCGCATTATCTATCCTTAATAAACTAACTTCCAGATATAAACAAACCGCATGAAAAAAATCGGCGTTCTCTACGGCAAAGAAAGAAGCTTCCCTACGGCATTCATTGAGGCAGTAAATGGAAAGAACGTCCGGGGAGTCCATGCTGAGTCGGTCCTTATTGACAAAGTGGTTCAGGGCCAGTCAAGCGGATATAGTGTAATCATCGACCGCATCTCCCAGGATGTACCCTTTTACCGGGCCTACCTGAAAAATGCAGCCATCAGTGGTACGGCGGTTATCAACAATCCTTTCTGGTGGAGTGCGGATGAAAAATTTTTTAATAATGCGCTGGCCACCAAAATCGGGGTGCCTGTGCCCAAAACAGTGATACTTCCTTCGAGGGATCTGCCGGAAGACACTTCGGAATTATCTTTTTCCAACCTGGCTTATCCCCTCGACTGGGAATCCATTTTTAAATACGTTGGATTCCCGGCATATATGAAACCCTTTGCCGGTGGCGGCTGGAAAAATGTTTACAGGCTTCAGAATGCGGAGGATTTTTACCAGAAACACAGCGAGACCGGTCGGCTCGTCATGCTGCTACAGGAAGAAATTGTTTTTGAAGAATATTACCGGTGTTATTGCATAGGGGGAAAATATGTCCGGATCATGTCTTACGAACCGCGCAACCCCCATCATTTGCGTTATGTGGCCGATTTCAAACCTTCTGAAGAACGACTTCGCCAGATGGAACAGATTGTGTTAAGGATCTGTCAGTATCTTGGTTATGATTTTAATACCGTGGAGCTGGCTGTGAAAGATGGCATTCCCTATGCCATTGATTTCTGTAATCCCGCACCGGACGCGGAAAGGACAAGTGTGGGTGAAGACAATTTTAACTGGGTGGTTGAAACAGCCGCGATCTATGCCATTGAAAGAGCACTGGATTCAAAAGAAGGTCTCGATAACCTGACCTGGGGAGAATACATTAAGAAAAGTACGATGCAGAAGCCCCTGATGGGATAGGACGGGTCAATGTGGTAAAGGTGGAATTGTGAAAATGTGGGAAATAAAAATGGAATGGGAAATGACAATGGGATGATTTAGAATTAGCCGCGCGCCTCAACGGTCACCCCCTTATTTTCAGATTATCATTTTCTTTTTCAATTTTTAATTCCTACATTTTCACAAGTCCACATTTGCCATATAAAATATATTAATGTAAAATCTTCACTATGGCGAACATCAATTATCAGAATTTTACGTTGGGCATTGAAGAGGAATACATGGTTATCGATCCGGTAAGCCGTGAACTCAAGAGCCACGAACAAAAAATTGTGCTGGAAGGCCAGAAAATAATCCGCGACAAAGTGAAGGCTGAAATGCACCAGGCCGTTGTGGAAGTGGGAACAGATATCTGCACCGACATTAATGAGGCTTACCAGGATGTATCCACGCTGCGAAGAACCATTTCCCAGATTGCCGCCGACCAGGGGTTATGGGTTGGCGCCTCAGGAACACATCCTTTCAGCCATTGGGAAAGCCAGCTCATCACCGATCATGCGCGGTACAACGAAATTGTAAATGAACTGCAGGAAGCCGCACGCAGCAATCTGATCTTCGGCCTTCATGTGCATGTGGGTATGGAAAGCCGGGAAATGGCCAATCATATCGCCAATTCAACACGATATTTTCTACCCCATATTTATGCACTCAGTACCAATTCACCGTTTTGGGAGGGAAGAAGTACCGGTTATAAATCATTCCGGACCAAGGTATTTGACAAATTTCCCCGCACCGGTATTCCCGAATACTTTGAAAGCATTGAGGCATACGAAAATTTTATCAAACTGCTGGTCAAAACGAATTGCATCGACAATGCAAAAAAAATATGGTGGGATCTTCGTGTTCATCCTTTCTTTAATACGGTTGAGTTCCGGATCTGCGATGTGCCGATGACCGTGGAAGAAACCATTTGTATTGCTGCCCTGTTCCAGGCCATTTGCGCGAAAATTTATAAACTCAGGACACAGAATCTGAATTTTATTATTTATCAGCGTGCGCTGATCAATGAAAATAAATGGCGCGCCAGCCGCTATGGCATCGACGGTCATCTCATCGATTTTGGGAAAGAAGAAGAAGTCAACACCCGGGTACTGATTTATGAACTGCTTGATTTTATTGATGATGTGCTCGATCCACTGGGCAGCCGGGAGGCCGTTAGCATCATCCCGAAATTATTTGAGAATGGTACAGGCGCTGACCGGCAACTGAAAGTATTTGAAGAAAGCAAGAGCCTGGTTAAGGTTGTGGATTATATACACGAACAATTCCTGTACGGGCTATAACATATTCTCAATGACCATCGCGCTGGCTCCTCCGCCACCATTACAAATGCCGGCTGCTCCATAACGTGCTTTTTGTTGTTTTAGAATATGAATCAAAGTAACCAGGATGCGGGCCCCGCTGCAACCCAGGGGATGACCGATCGAAACTGCACCTCCGTGCAGGTTCACCTTAGCCGGGTTTAATTTCATCCTTCTGGTGTTTTCGATACCCACCACGGCAAAGGCTTCGTTGAGTTCCCAGAAGTCAATATCTTCCATGCGCAGGCCCGCTTTTTTTACAGCGTGGGGAGCAGCAATTGAGGGGGATGTCGTAAACCACTCCGGCGTCTGCTCGGCATCAGCATAGGAAAGAATGCACGCCAGGGGATTCAGTCCCAACTGTTTTAATTTTTCTTCACTTACAAGAACAAGCGCCGCTGCTCCGTCGTTCATGGTGCTTGCATTGGCTGCTGTAACCGTACCATCTTTCAGGAATGCCGGTTTTAACCCGGCAATTTTTTCAAACTTTACATTAAATGGTTCCTCATCCTGTTCAATCCGCAGGGTTTCACCCTTTTTTTTAATTTCAACCAGCACCACTTCGTCTTTAAACTTTCCCGACTTCCAGGCTTCCTGTGAACGGCGGTAGCTCTCAGTTGCAAATGCATCCTGTTCTTCCCGGCTGATGCCGCAGGTGGATGCGCAAAGTTCGGCGGCATGACCCATGGCCTTACCATCGTACACATCGGTCAGGCCGTCTTTCGCCAGGCCATCTATCAGTATGCTATTTCCATATTTATTTCCCCATCGCATTTGTTCAGCATAAAAAGGTACGCTGCTCATATTTTCCATTCCGCCGGCGACGACCAGGTCTGAGTCCCCAAGCAGGATGGCCTGGGCACCAATAGCAACTGATTTCATTCCGCTGGCACAGACTTTATTCACCGTGGTGCAATTCACGGTATCGGGCAGTCCGGCAAATTTTGCTGCCTGCCTCGCAGGTGCCTGACCCAGGTTCGCCTGTAAGACGGAACCCATGATTACATCCTGAACTTCAGAGGGACTCAATCCGATTTTGGCAAGTGTTTCCCGGATGGCAACGGCTCCAAGCTGGGTAGCAGGAATATCCTTCAATGAACCTCCAAAACTTCCGATCGGTGTACGAACGGCAGACACAATATATACAGCAGGTGATTTCATTGCAAAATTTTCAGCAAGTTAAATCAATTGCGCCTGATCTGTAAAATGGGTCCCTCCATAACCGGCTATGGAACCAGGCGACCGCTTTTTGCGATCATCATGGCCCCGGAATAAAAAAATTTCGCCTTCATGATATATCCTTTAAATTTAAACTTTCATAAAATGTTTTTTAACATAACGAAGCCATGGGAGATTTACAAATTCATAAACAATCCAAAAAATATGATGCGGTCATTGTGGGCTCAGGTGCAGGTGGTGGAATGGCTGCCTACGTTCTGGCCCATGCCGGTTTAAAAGTGTGCCTGCTTGAAGCGGGTCCGATGTTCGATCCAAAAAAAGATTCCAACCAGTTAAAAAATCCCTGGGAATCGCCGCGTCGGGGAGCCAGCACAAAATTCAGGCCCTTCGGTGATTTTGACGGCTGTTACTGGGGCTGGGAAATAGATGG
>DATCAO010000178.1:0-2314 GCA_036512575.1 Puia sp. | reverse complement strand
GGTTAATACTTCCAGGGATACCGGCTTGCGATTTCCGGAATGAAGTAAAGTATAAATGGGTGGCAAATTATTTTCAAACCAAACATCCACAACGCTACCGCGAACGGAAATTATTTTTCCAATCTGACCCTCCGCTGATTTATTTTCTTCATTAATGTTCATCTACACATCTCTTTATTCTCCTATTCCTCTGGCACGTTGTTATTAACTTAAAATATGACACAAACTTATGGGTATCTCATTTCAGCAATTTCATCAAAATGCATTTTCTATTAAATGATCTTTGTCATTTGAAAATGTGATTTGAGTCATTATTTATTTATCGTTCTTACGGAATCAGAAAAGTTTATCCTTAATCATTTCAGGAGTGGCCGGATCAACCAATCCATAAAGATGGGATAGTAATTTTTTATCCTTATTTGCGTATTTCATTCTATGCAAAAGATGTGTAATTAGAGCGATATGCGTTTCATCTTTATCGTCTGCATTAACGACAAACCAGGGAGCATGCTTAAAATTGGTTTTCAGCAACATTTCATCCCTGGCTTCGGAATAATCTTTCCAGTGTTTCACCGCTTCCTGGTCTATTGGACTTATTTTCCAATGTTTGAGCGGATTTGTTTCCCTGGCCTTCAGTCTTTTTTCCTGTACCTTTTTGCTGATATCGAGGTAGTATTTCAGTATGACGAATCCTCCTTCAACCAATCCATTCTCAAATGATTCCACTTCTGAAAAAAATGATTTATATTGTTTATGCGTGCAAAAGCCCATCACTTTTTCAACACCCAGCCTGTTGTACCAGCTCCTGTTGAAAAGAACAAATTCTCCAGATACAGGCAAGTGAGCAGTGTAACGCTGAAAATACCATTCACGTTCCTGGAAGTCCGTTGGCTTACCCAATGCCACCACTTTTGTATCGCGTGGACTGAGGTGTTTAATAATTCTTTTTATCGTGCCGTCTTTTCCGGCAGCATCCCTACCTTCCAGAATGACGAGCAGTTTGAGATCAGAAGCAATAACCTCTTTTTGCAACTCCACCAATTCTATATAGAGGTTATGTAATATTTTTTTCTTTTTCACTATGTAAGAATGAATGATATTTTAATTGCATTCTGAAAGCATTTATGTTTTGGAAGTCGAAATGAATATTCCTCAATCAGGATGAATTTCCCGTCTTTTTATGTCACATTTTCAGTTTCATGATGTTCATATGATACCTGGTCGAAGGGCAAGCCGTTTTTTATGGATTCAACCTTTTCGTTAACAAAAACTTTAGATTCTTCCCATTGAATCTCCCGGATATTCGAAACCGGGATGAGGATCTTTTTACTCCCGATCCAGTTATGGGTATCAACCGCCACATGACTTATTTGCCAGGTCAGGTCCTCAAATACAAAATCGATTACATGGCCGATACCCCCGTCTCTGGCTTGAATGTGAAAACCGGTTACCACCTTCGTGCTGCGCAAATGGTGGTTGTAGCTATTCCGTTCATCTTTTTCATTATCATTTTTTACTTCATTTTGATCATTTGCATGAGCCTTGGCGTTGATATCCCAAGGTCCGGTAGAGTAAAAGTTGTTTCCCCAATAAGGCTGCCAGAGATTAGTGCCGTATATTTCAATTTCCTGTTGCCTGGCTACAGGTTTGTCCGTTTCTATTTCGGGGCTTTTCAGCATTTGATCTTTTGTGAGTCTGACAGGCAAGATCCCTGGCTTCCATTGAGCATGCACTACGGCATCAGGTGAGATAAGTACATCCCGCTCAGAGAACCAGCTGCCGGTTTTCAGTATAAGATGGCGTATAGTCCAGCTTAAATCGTCAAAATAGAAATCGATTAATTTCCCGATCTCACCATCGGTTCCTTCCAACTTTAAACCGAGTAGGCTATTTAGGTTGCGTTGCATAAAGTTTTTTTTCAGGTTTTGTCAATAAATAAGTATGGCGGCAATTTTTGTAGGGCTAAGTGTGCAGATAAGAAAAGGGTAAGCAAAAACCCCGCCATGCGGGTAAGAATAGTACGCGCAAAGCTGAACGTGATTGCGAAACGCATTCTAAAATTCAATGATTTCAAATTAACCAATTGTTAAGCGGCATTAATTTAACAGTCGAGTTCAACGTGCTGAATAATGGATCCGGTCAGTTTTGGTCTACTGCAACAATTTTCCTGAGGCGGGAAATAGATCCACCGCCAGCGATAAATACAAAAATGTTATTGTCTTCTTCCGGAGAAAATATCAGGCTTAATTTAGAGGATATTAAGCTGCTTATACATTTCATCTGTAATTCGAAAAGCTGAACGGCCTCGGCCTGC
>DATCAO010000177.1:0-4131 GCA_036512575.1 Puia sp. | reverse complement strand
CACAGCGCCTTATAACATAAATTTGAGTGTTGCACGCCATTAGACAATTTTACAATCCCTGCAATGAAATATCTATTTATTATTCTTCTTACGCTTTTTATCTACAGCTTAAATTATGGACAGATTACAGAACATAATTGTCCGGACAATTCAATTTTCAGAAAGGAAATAATTGGGAAAGAAATTATCTGTGAGTGCATTCATGACACACTATTTAATGGAATGACAATAATTTATTCAGACAAAGGGGTAAAAAAAGAAGAAAATAATTGGGACATGGGAGTTAAGTCAGGTAAATGGAAAGAATGGAATAACAAAGGTATCTTAACCTATGAAGTGACATATAAATATGGACTAAAAGATGGTGAAGAGATTTACTATTTTGACAATGGCAAACCTAAAGTATTAACAACTTTTAAAGCCGGAATTAAGAATGGACGAATTGCTGAATGGTTTGAAAACGGGATTCAGAATACTGAGGGATATTTCACAAATAATAGTCAAGATAAAATTTGGATATTTCGAATGCCCGGTAAAAAAACCGTTTCAGTCGCAAAATATATTAATGGGGTGGAACAGACTTACAAATATATAAATTGGACGAAGGACAATTTCGATCTAGCCGAATTAGAAAAGGCATTGAATTAGTAACGGCAAAAAAAATGGTTGATCTTTAAACAAAATGTAAAAATATGCACTACGGGCTAGTCGCAATAGGATCAAGGGGAGATGTTCAGCCATTTATATCTCTTGCTTTGGGATTAATAGATACTGGCCATAAGGTTACCATTGTTGCTCACGAGAATTTTAAGGAATTTGTAGAATCCTATGATTTACAATTTAAACCCCTGTTCGGAAATGTTGAAGAAGTGCTTCATTCTCCCGAAGGTAAAAAAGCGCTTAATTCGGGCAGTTCGATCGCGATGCTAAAATATATTGAGAAGATTGGAAGAAAAACCCAAAAACAGATAAATCAGGATATTTTAAAGGGATGCGAAGAAGCTGAGGTTATCGTTTCCAGTGCATTAGGAGCTGCCTGGGTTTATTCTATAGCTGAAAAGACAGGCAAGAAATGGGCGATAGTTCAATTGAGTTTTCCTGTCACACCAACAACGGAATTTCCATTCGCCGGAATGGATTATTTTAATTTCCCCAGATTTAATCTGTTTACTTATAGGATGCTGCTTAAAGTGTACTGGAAATTTAATAGATACCAGATAAATGAATTCAGGAATAGTTTGGGATTGACTGTACTGACAGAATCTATTATTAAAAAAATTGAAGAGAAACAAATACTGACTCTGTATTGCGTCAGTCCGACTTTAATACCCCGGCCAAAGGATTGGAGTGAAAATGTGAAGGTGACGGGCTTTTTAACTCCTCCATTTAAAAGCCGTGAAAAAAATAATCTGGAGAAAATCCCTGAAGCTCTCCAAAACTGGATAAAAAATGGAGAAAAACCAATTTATATCGGCTTTGGAAGTATGCCGGTCCCAAATGTCGAAAAGTTTAATAAAATACTTTCGGAGCTGGTTAGCAGAGGAAATCATCGTTTTATTTTTTGTTATGGATGGTCAGGAGTACCTGATTTAGTTGCCAGCCCAAACCTGTATTCCCTGCCTTACATTAACCACGAATGGCTCTTTCCGCAATGTAAGGTTGCCATTATTCATGGAGGAGTTGGTACAACCGCAGCTGTTTTGAAGGCAGGTATTCCCGTAATAGTCCTTTCGGTGTTTGGTGATCAGCCATGGTGGGGGAAATTGATAGAAAGAAGAAAACTCGGTATTCATATGCCGTTCAAAAAAATGACGAGACAAAATTTAGTGAATGCTATAGACCAAACGCAAACACCGGAAATTCTGACAAATGCAAAGCAAATTGGCACACAGATTAATAATGAGGATGGATTAAAGTTAACAATAGATGCGCTCGCTAATTATTTCAACCTTACACTGAGCCAGAAGAATAATTAAGAGAAGCGAATAAACTCCGATATCGACAGTTTCAGGGCCGGTCTAACTAAAAACACCTATGCCATTTTTGTTCCAAGGGAGAAATATTTTGTGAAAAGGAGATTTAAAAAAATACAAAGGATTCTGGTAAATGAAAAAGAGCTGATATTGAGGCATCTTGAAAAGACAGCTATGGCGGGGAGGCTGGATGAAGAAGTGATCGATAGTTAAGATGTGCGTCCATAATGTACAACTGATCAGGTGTCTATAACTTCATGAAAACCGATTGAGAAACCCAGTAAGAAGAAACCATATGAAGAGTCTGAAAATATTCCTTTGTATAATTATTGTCCTGTTGCTCATTGTGGGGATGTACTCCAAAGTTAAAAAAACAGAATTTGGTTATACCTCCGTGAAGGAAGATGCACATGGAGTCAATCATATTACCGAGTTTAAGCTGACTGGCAATATGATTTTATCAGCAGCATTCATTCTGGCCATTCCACTGGTTGTTATTTTGCAAAAGAAGTAGCCGATCACTGATTCGCCTGGTTTTTAGTATTTTTTCACCATGAATTTCTTTTCACGACTTTTTAACCGGTCTGAAACACCTCCATTACACAGTTGCCCCAGATGTTTAGGTAAAGGCCATGTGGACAAAGACGACATTATCCGGCTGAAACAGCAGGGCAAATGGAGAACTGGTGTTTGTGCTTATTGTCAGGGTACGGGTAAAGTGAACAGGAAAATCTTGTCGAATGTGGCACCGGACGCAACGCACCTGACTACTGCCCTTTCTGATACCGTTCGAGATTTTATCATTAACAAAACACAACTCGACGGTTGCCCCGTTACTGAACTGGAGCGCCTGTGGCTTGAAAATGGATTTCAGTTACTCCTGGGCTTTTTCGGAAGAAAGCAAACGGAAGAGCGACGGATACGTTTACCCCATCCTGACGACTTTCCGATATTTTATGACGCATCAGAACAATCGGCCGTTCAAACGATGAAAATCGTGGCTTTACAAATGGAAGTGCCGGACGAAATGATTCATCTCCTGTTTTATAACGATCGTATACCTGTGGTATCCACAGGAGATCCTTTTGGTGGAAAAATCCATTTGGGGTCGATGGATCTCAATCAGCGTTCGTCCGGCGTTTACTCAGGGAAAAATGAGGAAGGGAAGTATGATGTAGGGATAAACCGGGAAATACTCCCGAATGCTGAAAAACTGGTGGCCACGCTGGCCCATGAGATCGCGCATATCAAACTGCTGGGTGAAGATCGTCTTAAAGTCAACAATGAGCAGCTGACCGATTTGGTTACCGCCATGTTTGGACTGGGTGTTTTTAATGCCAATGTGGCCTTTCGGACTTTCAAAGATTTCTATGCTCATGGCTGGAGCGCACAGGGGTACTTAACACAAAAACAGTGGGGTTATGCCCTGGCCTTATTTGCCCATGTAAGAGGAGAAATTTCTCCGGGCTGGATCCGGTATCTTACCCCGAATCTCCATAGCGACTTTTTGCAATCCCAACAGTTTATTCTGGACAATCGGGATATTGTTTTCAGGGATATTGTATAATCGATTAAGATAATGCACGCGGTTCCGCAGATCAGGGTCTATCCCGTGGAGCCGGGGCTACGGGCTACGGGACCTGGCTGGATATCATTGAGATAGTAGCACGTTCATCCGGAAAGCGCATGGATACAAAGAATTTAAGTCTATGATTGCCTATCTGCTTTTTTAATGAATAACTACCATGGTGTCCGTAATAAGTATTTTGGTTCTACCGGCATCTATTTCAGATAAGGCAACATAGTAGTCTTTTGCGACTGCGATGATGTTCACATGAATTGGATGAATCGTTAAAAAAGAATCGCCTATTTCTGGATGAGGGTTAGTAGTGCTGATTTGTTGAAGATCATATTGACACTGCGAATTCCAAGTTACTTTCTCCGTCATAACAACACCGGTTGTAAGTTTTGTTTCTGTTTGTATTGAATCTTTTCTTTCAACAATGTAATCAGAATTTTGATCCTCATTATGAAACTTGAATTTTCCATTTTTAAATTCCATACAGTTATCGCTATGCTGGCAATTTTGAAAGAATAGCAGGATCATAAATAAGGATATGCAGTGAGTAAGGGTCGTATGCATTTGTAAGGTTTAATA
>DATCAO010000176.1:0-2751 GCA_036512575.1 Puia sp. | reverse complement strand
AGTCAAGAAGGGGAAGGGTCTGGTGGTGGTGGTGAATAAATGGGATCTCGTCGAAAAGGAAACCAATTCCTCCAGGGACTATACTGATAAACTTAAAGAAAGGTTTGCGCCATTTACCGACCTGCCGATCATATTCATTTCAGCAAAAGAGAAGACCCGCATTTTCAAGGTGATTGAGACCGCTTTGGAAGTCTTTGAAAACCGTAGCCGGAAAATTCCGACTTCAAAACTCAACGATGTGATGCTGAAAGCCGTTGAAAGTTATCATGCGCCGGTGGTTCGTGGGAATGCCATCAAAATAAAATATGTCTCCCAACTGCCCACGCCTGTGCCGTCTTTTGCTTTTTTCAGCAACTATCCCGATGATATCAAACAACCCTACCGGAACTACCTCGAAAACCAGATGCGGAAAAGTTTTCCTCTGGAAGGAGTGCCTATCCGGATTTATTTCCGTAAAAAGTAAAGATCCCGGATAAATGGTGAACCCGGAGCCGGGACCTTTCATTTTCCCGGCCTGTTGTAAATTCCCAAAAACTTGATTATCAGGTATAGTTCCCTGATACTGGTCCGATGCCTCCTCTTTTCCTCCCTATTGGATCCCTATTGCCTACCCGGATTCCGGGGACCCAAAGAGGACCAAAAGAGGACCAAAAGAGAAGAATCAGGGTATTTCTGGGGAGGGAGCTCTCAGAAAAAAATGATATGACCAGACCATTGAGGCGTCATTTTTAAGTGCGGTTCAAACGGACGCAGTTCATGAAATACACCCGATAAATTGCTAAAGATCTTGGATTATCCGTTAAAAATGCATACCTTTGCCGGCAACAAAAAAAATAACCACCATGAAAAAAATTCTGACTGTACTCGTTATCGCTGCGGCTTTAACTTCATGCGGCAGTGGCAGCAATGATGCAGCCGCGAAAACTGATTCTGCTGTTTCAACTACTGTTGACAGCGCTGTTAAAGTTGTTGATTCTGCTGCTACTAAAGTAGATTCTACTGTTAAGGCTGTTGCCGACACAGCAAAAGCTAAGGTAGGTGCAGTAGTGGATAGTGCTAAAAAAGCTGTAAAGAAATAATTGCATACCAGTTTCTGGCCCCCTCATATACCATGAGGGGGTTTTTTATTGTCCGCCTAACCACATTGTGGTATTGACTTCGGTCTTTCTGAAGAATATTTTGCAGGATGATGTTTGTATATCTCCCATTCCGCAAAGTATACTGGCCGTTCGTCTTTATTTTTCTATTACCGTGTTGCCTATTGGCGGAGACCAGAATATGGACCGGATCCGGGGGAGATGCGTTCTGGGCCAACCCCATGAACTGGTCGGGTGCCCTTCTGCCGGCAACAACGGATGATGTGATACTGGACAACAGTGCAGTGCCGCTGTCGTTCCAGGTTGTTTTACCCGATGTGGCCGTAACCATCAGGACGCTGCGCATTCAACCTGCTTCAGGCAACGTTATCGAATTCATTCTTCCGGTTTCAAACAAAAACACGAACGGATTTTCGGTTACTGGTCCGGGTTATGGCATTGAGCTCGATGCCGGCGCCATTTTTCGAAATGCATCGGGTTTAACTTCGGGAGAGTCTCTTTCCATAGCCGATTCAATGATCATTTATAACGGAGCCAGGTATATTCACCAGACCCGGGCTTCCCATGCCAATGGGATACTCAGGATATTATCAGTGGCTCCGGGAACTGAATTGGGGATTTTTGATTTTGATGTTCCAAGGGCATCCTATACCATTTCCGTGAGTAACCGGGTATACGGATGCCTGGAACTTCACGCCACAGCTTTGGGGTCAGCAGTTAATTATACCTGCAGCGGGGCAAACCCATTGCTCGTCCGGGGAAATTTGCGCATAGGTGCCGGCGTGAGTATGAGTATGAACCTCAGCGGATCCAATGGAAATATGCAGATCGATGGAGACTTTATTCAGGAGGGCGGACAGCTGAACCTGGCGACCGGGACAGCCAGCCAGACCGTATTAGGAATTAAAGGAAATGTAATACAGTTACCCTCGTCAGTAATTACTGAAACGGGTAACGGAAATCCCTACCTGGAATTGAATGGACTCATTCAACAGGAGATCAATATGGCCGGTCAGATCCGGAACCAGGTCGGATTTCGAATAAATAATCCGGCGGGTAGCATACTTCGTCTTCCGCTTCAACTTCCCTGGACAGTTGACCTGACAAACGGTTCAATAATCAGTTCAACTGCAGCCATGCTGGTTTTAGATACGGGGTGCCGGATTATAGCCGACAGTTCGCGGCAAACAGGCATATGTGTAGAGGGTCCCCTTTGCAAACTGGGCCTCATGGCGGGCGATTATTTTCTTTTTCCCGTTGGGAAATCCGGGATCCTGCGATGGCTTGCACTCACAGGAGCGACTGGCGATTTCATAGTAGAATACTTTCGCTCTGATCCGGAGACCCTGGGAACAAATCTGGAACCGGGTCTGGATCACGTATCAAAACTTGAATTCTGGACCGTGCAGACTCCTGGCCACGCAAATATCGATGCGAAGATTGAACTGTCATTTGCTTCCGCGTTATGTGGCGGTGTAACAGATCCACAGTTCCTGAACATCGCCATGCTGCAGAATTCGATTTGGGAAAACGCAGGACATACTTCAACTACCGGTAACGCCATTCAGGGTTCCGTCAGCAGCGGTCCCATAGATTTCACAGCAGGCGCTTACACACTCGCCAGTACAGAAAAACTGGAAAATCCGTTACCGGT
>DATCAO010000175.1:0-5779 GCA_036512575.1 Puia sp. | reverse complement strand
TTTCAAAACGATAATGATCCGGTATTGAACGGCCATTTTTTTCGCGAGTTCAATTCTTGAAAGATCATTGGGGCTGGGCCCAAACAGGCGGTCGAATTCCTTTGGATGCGGAGTGATGATCGTGTTGGGATGAAGCGCTGACAATAGCTCCTTTGAACGACCGATGATATTCAGTGCGTCTGCATCAAGGACCAGGGCCTGATGGAAAGAAGTCAAAAAGTTTCTGAGCATGTACACTGTTTCATCGTGTGTGCCAATGCCCGGGCCTATTCCAGCCGAATGGAAACTGTCCAGCTTCGATGGATATGCCGTTATATGAAACTCGTCGTCGTCCGTACGCACCATGGCTTCCGGAATGGAGGTTTGTATGATATTATAACCGCAGGCCGGGATCCAGGTTGTAAGCAGACCGGCGCCCGTGGCCAAACAGGCTTTGGAGGCGAGCAAAGCAGCGCCAATTTTACCGTATTCTCCGGCAAGGAGCAGGGCGTGCCCGAAATTTCCCTTGTTGGCAAAAGGGTCTCTGGGTTTGTACAACGCAAGCGCGTTCGCTTTGTCAAATACAATATAGGGAACAGGAAATCCGGATAAATAATTTTCGATCGCCTTCATCCCGTAAAGGTAGGGAAGCTAACGTTTTTCTCCACCGCGCCCCTCCGGATCATTGTCCGGTTCTTCATTTTCAGGAGACTGCTGGTAGTTGCCAAATACATCACAGAGTTTTTTAGCTGAGTAGACTTTTTTATTGTCGTTATTGCAAAGGGCTATGATGGTTGCATTTTCTTCCATCATACGAATGAATACCGTGCGGTTACCATGCCACCAGCCATTATGGTATATCAGTTTTTTACCGTCGGGATAAACAATCATACGCCACCCGAGACCATAATTTCTTTTTCCGCGTTTTTCGAGACTGTAGGGAGTATACGCGCTATCGAGCGTCGATTGTTTGAACAAAATATCGCCGCGGAGGGCGGCGTCCCATTTGAGCATATCTTCCGGGGTGCTGTAGATGTTTTTATCTCCGTACACCATATCGAGGTATTCCATCGGATAAAGCCTTCCATTTAATTTGTAGGAACGAGTAGCTTTTGATGTATCCCGAATAGAATATACATAAGTGTCCTCCATGTGCAGGGGTTGAAAAAATGTCTTGCTGAGGAACTCATCGTACGTTTCACCGGATGCTTTTTCAATAATCAGCGCCAGAAAAGCATAGTTGGTATTTGAATATTCGAAATGACGGCCTGCGGTGGTGTAAATGACCTGGTCGTGATGCTGGATAATATATTGCAATAAATCTGCGTTGGTAAGGTACTTCCTTTTGTCCCAGCCCGACTGATCCATAAAATGTACATAATTCCTGAGCCCGCTTCGCTGACTGAGTAAATTTTTGATACTGATCCCGGGAGGGAAGCCCTGGAAGTATTTAGAAATATCATCATGAATATCGAGTTTACCCAATTCCCACAATTTCAGGATGGCCATGGCCGTAAAAGTCTTTGTAACTGAAGCCAGGTGAAAGGCTGTATGCGCATTCACTGAATCCGTATGTTTTATAGGGTTCCTGAATCCGGCATATTTTTCATATACGATCACGCCGTTATGTGATACCACAAGACCTCCGTTAAAGCCATGGCTGAACAGGGAGTCGAAAAAATGATGGGAAGCATTGCTGAATAACCTGAATTCCTCCGGATGGAGTGTTTTAGGATGCGAATTCTCTACAGCGATCAGGCTGGAATCCGTTGATTTTACAACAGGCTTAACCGCAGGGGTTTGACCGCAGCAAACCAGGAAAGAGGCGGTCATCAGGTAACAGAAAATGGTTTTCAACAGGTATATAATTTTTCAGTTAACAGGCGCGAAATTAAAATTATTATGGCATTCCGGCCCCTGAAAACGAGTTTTGTTTTTCCGTTTCCTTTTTTAGGGTCAATTTTGCCACTCCTTCAAAGGGAATAACGCTAAAACAGTATTGAGATTATGGCAGATAAGAAAATTACCAGTTATCCGAAAGAAAAAGTTAATATTCTATTCCTGGAAAACATCAGCGATGCAGCAGTGAAGCGGTTTTCCGGCGCTGGTTATACGTCTGTTAAGAAACTGACCAAGGCCCTTCCGGAAGCAGAGCTGATCAGGGAGATCGGGGAAGTACATCTGTTGGGCATCCGCTCCAAGACCCAGATTACCGAAAAAGTGCTGAAGGCTGCGAAAAAGTTGCAGGCCATCGGCTGTTTTTGTATTGGGGTAAACCAGGTGGATCTCAAAAACGCGACAAAAAATGGAATTGCCGTGTTTAATGCGCCTTATTCCAATACGCGTTCAGTTGCAGAACTGGTGATCGGCGCATCCATTATGCTGATCCGGCGCATACCCGACAAAAGCAAATCGGCGCATGAAGGTGTCTGGATGAAAGAGTCCAGGGGTAGTTATGAACTCCGGGGCAAAACCATGGGTATTATCGGATATGGTAATATCGGAACCCAGGTGAGCATATTGGCAGAATCCATGGGCATGAAAGTGATTTTTTATGACATAGAAACAAAGTTGCCCCTGGGAAACGCTATTGCCAAAAAATCCGTTAAAGAAGTTGTTTCCTCATCAGACATCGTTACTGTTCATGTGCCGGATACCGAACAGACGAGGATGATGATTAATAAAAATGTAATTAAGCAATTCAAAAAAGGCGCAATCCTTTTGAACTATGCCCGTGGGGAAGTGGTAGACCTGGAGGCTCTGGCCAGGGCTTTGGAGGCCGGCGATTTATCGGGAGCGGGCGTCGATGTATATCCGCTGGAACCGGAAAAAAACGGGGATACGTTCTCAACACCGCTGCAAAATTTATCCAATGTGCTGTTGACGCCACATATCGGAGGTTCCACTGAGGAAGCCCAGGAAAATATAGGGGATGACGTGAGCAATAAATTGTTCCAGTATCTCGAAATGGGTATATCCACAGGTTCCCATACGATCCCTGAACTGAGTCTTCCCCAGCATCCGGAAACGCACCGGATTTTACATATTCATAATAACGTTCCCGGAGTGTTATCAGCCGTCAATACCGCACTGTCCCAAAACCATATCAATATTGTGGGTCAGTATTTAAAAACCAATGAAAAGGTTGGTTATGTAGTACTTGATGTTGACAAAAAGCTTTCTTCCCAGGCTTTACAATTGCTGAAGGAGTTAAAAGATACCATTAAAGTGAGGCTTTTATATTAGTCAGCCAGAATTCCGATTCTGTATAAATTGCCTGATGACTCTAAACAAATCAATATAAGCGAGCCGGACGTAAGACAAAATATTCCGGAGCTCGATATTTAGTGTTTTCCTCATGGTAAAATATATGATGAGGAATGCCAAAACATAGGTGATTACCGTTCCATAGGCTGCGCCCATCTTGTCGTTGCTGAATTTAATGCACCAGTAAATTGCAAAAATATTAATGGTCAGCGTGAGTGTATTGACCAGAAAATTAATACGCGGTTTTCCGATAGCGTCCATCGTAGTTCCAAACTGATTAAATATCGGTCGTAGTATGTTGGCCAGGATCGTTACCTGCAGAATGGGTACAGCAGCAATATATGATTTGCCTGCGATAATGGTTACGATAAATTTGGGGAATATAAACACAAACAGGCTGACCGGAATCACTAATGCCAGGAGCGTACCGCACATGCGTTCAAAATAATATTTTACTTTTTCGTTCCCGGCTATACCGGATGCCTGTGCGTTTTTTGGAAAAAGGACATCGGCGGCAGCGAGTGATGGAACGTCAATCATGTTGGTTAAACGGGAAACCGCATTATAATAAGAGACGTACACAGGACCCAAAACCGGATTGCTGATGGCGCTCGTCATGAAATGATCGGTGTACCTGGATAAATTAGAAAACAATGCAGTTCCAAATACGAATTTTCCAAACTGTAAAAGCCGGATAGTGATCTTCTTATTAAAAGTTAATATCAAAGACAGGTATTGACGCGTATCGCGCTGAAATAAAATGGTGGCTACCAGAAGTGCAAAAAGCTGTACCATGATAAGCGTTACCAGTGTAAAATGACTTTTAAAAAAGAAAAAAAGCAACACGACACCTGTAAAAAACAACCCCTGGCGGACAATGGTCGCCTTAAATATCGGAGGGTATTTCATGTATGCCTGCTGGACGATTTCGCAGTGATTGAAAAGAATCAGAAGAAACAGGGATGGAATACTTAGTAAAAGTAAATTGTATAATTGGGGTACCTGTAAAACCTGCGACAGGTATTTTCCGCAGGTAATGATTAGAAGAATTACCATGCAGGTAAACATCACATTGATCACTAACGATGCATTCTGAATTTCTTTTCTGTTGTCTGCCATGCTGGGTTCGTGAATAAATTTAATCGTGGCATTGCGGAGCAGTCCGACCTTAACCATTTCCACCATTCCAATTATGGTCGTGTACAGGGCCCATAGTCCCATCTGGCTTTTATCGTTTTTAAAAAAGCGGAACAGGATAATGGTAATAACCAGACCAAAAAAAATAGTCGACAAACGCTGAAGGAGTGTGATAGAAATTGAATGAATCCAGAAAGAAGTACGGGAAAAAAGTTTCAAATTGATTTCTTTACGAGATATTTCAGCCAGGGTAATCGCCTGATGGGCAAAAGTTTTGGGTAAAAATTTTCGTGATTGGCTAAAATAATCAAAAAGGGTCACAATTTGTGTCGGAATCAGAAACCGGACCATATTATTTGAAATTGGAACTGATCTCTTTATACTGCTGGTTGTCAATGAAAAACAATAATTATATTTGTCTACATTTCGAATATTTGTCTCCTTAATGTCAATAGAATGAAAATTAGAAATCCCAGGAACAGACAAGATTTGCATATTAGGCGCAACGATCGTGTCCTGGAAGTTGGAGGCGGTCACAGGCCTCATCCAAGAGCCCATGTGGTGGTGGATAAGTTTACAGACAGCAATTTGCACCGAAGTGGTGATTTAAGAATATTGAAGAACCAGACGTTTTTGGAAGCTGACGGAGAAAATCTTCCTTTTCAAGACAATGAGTTTGACTATGTCATCTGTTCCCATGTGTTGGAACATGTTGAAGATCCCCACAAATTTCTCTCTGAGCAATTCAGGGTGGCGGCTGCCGGTTATATGGAAACCCCTTCACTTCTTGGTGAAATTTTGTACGCACGTGAATCACATAAATGGATCATTCAGGAGATTGATGACGTCACCTATCTGGTAGATAAAAAGAAAATCAATTTTTTTTACGGCTACGATCTGAAAGAACTCATTCAGGGATACCTGCCGACCCACTCCATTGGATTTAAAATTCTGGAACGCACGCATCCGAATATGTTTACGAACCGGGTTGAATGGAAAAAGGATTTTAAATATGTCGTGAACCCGGAGGACCCTGAGATTTTAAAATTTTTCACTGATGGCTGGAAAGAAAAATGGGCAAATACATTTTTTCCGCCGAGAACAAAATGGGAGGAATTGAAAGAAAGCAGCCGCGCGTTTTTTGAAATATCCAGAAGTGTTTTGCGAAGCAAAAAGGATAAACCCTTACAATAGTTTTTGAATTTCCATGGAAATCGGTGATATTCGATTCAGATGAAATGCATTATTTTTTTTATTTTCATTATTTCCGGATGTCATCAAAAGTTCGCCAAACGGTCGGATGAATCTGTCGATTCGAACTTCAATAAACAACGGGAAAATAAGTCAATCGGTATGAAGATGGCTACTTCAGGCCAGAAAATAATTTATCTTCCTG
>DATCAO010000174.1:0-8623 GCA_036512575.1 Puia sp. | reverse complement strand
GAAATAGACGGATTATGTGAAAAATATGACGCGCATCTGATCGTTGATGAAGCCCATGCTACGGGAGTAATTGGCGAGCGGGGAGCGGGATTGGTACAATTAGAAAATTTGCAGCACCGCTGTTTTGCCCGGGTGCATACTTTTGGAAAGGCACTGGGGTGTCACGGTGCGGTTGTTTTAGGATCAAATACCCTTCGCGATTACCTGATTAATTTCTGTCGACCTTTTATTTACAGCACGTCTCCACCGCCCGCAACGGTAGCGGCCATGCGCGCCTCCTATTCCATTTTTCCCGGGATGAACGAAGAAAGATTTGTCCTCAGCCGTTTGATTGAAGCTTTTAATCAAACGGGGTTCAAAAAATCTGACACGCCCATTCAATGTTTTATCCTGCCGGGTAATGAGTCCGTCAGGATTGTCGCGCAGAAACTACAGGAACAAAATCTGGACGCACGGCCCATTATCTATCCCACGGTGGCTTTGGGCGAAGAAAGGTTGCGGATCACCCTGCATAGTTTTAATTCCATGGAAGAAGTACAAAAACTGATATCCATCCTCAAAGCGAATTAAATCTGATTATCCCCTGGATCTTGGTCTGGCATTCGGATTTTTTAATGCATTGCCGATGGCTGAACCGAACAATCCATCAAAACCGACCCGAACGCCTACCTGGCCCGGAATACCATTCTGCCAGGAACCGATCACGTCTACCCTAAGGAGTTTGAAGATGTTTTCCAGTCCGGCGAATACTTCCACATAATTATTGTTTTGATTTATGTACAAGGCACTAGAACCGATCACCAGGTTCCACTGGAGATTTCTCAATCCTGGTAATTTATTGGTCAGCATCCCATTAAAATGATGTTCTATATGACCCTGACCATAAAGTGAAGCCGTAGTGCTGTACTGATAGTAGGGAGCAAGCTGAAAACTATTCAGGTAAGGGCTTGCATAAAATGTCTGGTTCCCGTTGAAGCTTTGATAGTCCATCACATAAACCGATTGAGCGCTGAGAAAACCACCCACCCCAAACCGGTATTTAAAAACACCTTTGAGTTTAAAATTGATATTATCCCAGAAAGAAAACTGCCATTTTGTATAATGTACGTCTGATCCCAGCAGGTTGGGTATGCCCGAGCGAATACTGAGGGCGAGCGTGGGATATTTTGATCCGAGTGCGAGGCGGTTATCCGGGAACTCGATATAACGCTGACCTGGCTTGAATTGCAGATCAATCCCCGCAATCAACGCCTGGTTGGGCGTGAAATTCTCGTTGATCAGTTCGTAAGGATAATTTGGTGTGAAGGGTTTGTCCTTGTTTCCAAAGAAGGAATAATCTGTGGTGTTATTTAGCGGGAGCCGATCCTCGTAAATTAATGAACCGGTGATTCTAAAGCCATTGTCGAATCGTTTCCGGTATAAAACAGACCCGAAATAATTTTCATAAATTTTCATGTAGTTATCACGTAAAAATAAAGTGTAGAATTCGTTAAGTGCCGGCCCGATCGGATTATCAGGGTTGAACTGGCTCACCTTATTTCCTCCGCTGAAGGTCCATGAAGAGCGGCTGGAAGATTCGCCATCCAGATCCTGAATGACGGTTTTTTTACTGAGGGTGAGAGATGCCCAGATATTGAGGCGTGTGTTGCTGAAGCCATATCGTATATGGGGAGTAAACTCGATGCTGTTCCCCGTTTTTTTGAAATCCTTTACCAGACTGGCTTCTCCATTTAATACCACGCCCTCGACGGTATTGTATTCTATCCCGGGTATCAGCGGATTCACAAAAATACTCATGGGACGGTCCGGGTCGTAGTCTGATCTTTTGATTCCGTTGAATAGTATGTTCATGACCGTTATGCGTCCTTGTTTTTTTCTCAGGGAGTCGGCAGTTCGTTGCAAGGCGGCGGAATCGTTGCGGCTTTTGAATGTGCTGTCTTTAACACGAAAATCTTCCACCTCTTCCGGTGCCAGGGGAACAGGCCGCAGGGAATCCCAGTAAGCAAAACTCCTTTTAGTGACCCCAGTATCATATTTGACCACTACGTTATTGAAATATTTTTTTCTAAAACGGGGTTCGAGTTCATAATTGCTGTACACGTTCAGAAAGTTACCACTCACGTCGATGCCGAATTTTTTAAATGAAAAATTAACTACCTGATTTTGGGTTCGCCAGATTTTTGGCGTGATGGCAACATGAATCTGTTTAATCGTTAAGCTGTCCACAATTTCGAGCTGGTATTCTCTGGTAAGCATGAGGTCCAGGCTGTGTATCCGCCAGTCACCTTCGGTGATGTTGATTGTTCCGGAAAACAAGGGTTCAAATCTTCGTTTCGGAATGACCCTGATCTGATTAATCTCTTTTCCATCTTCAATAAAAGAACCCAGGAATTTATACCGGTAATAATTCAAAGCCCCGTCTGCAATGGGGGATACGTATCCCCTGGGGCTGAGCTGGGTAATAAAAATGTTGACGTTGTTATTATAAAAATTGATGAAGGTGGGGAAATTAAATCCATAACCATTCGATCCGCTTTCCCGTCCTGAAATGACCTCTAATTTTACTTTGTCCGGTTTTTTGAAGGCGATGCGCGTCAGGGATTCAGACAGGTAGATGATGCCCCTGCCTTCGGAGTCCACTCCCAGGTCCTTGCGATCCTCGTCGGAAAATTTTTTCCCGAGGATACGGGAAGGAAGGCTGCGACTCCGGATCAGCGTTTTGATATACGCTTCGCAGGTAAACGAATCCAGCGGATTCTCATAAGATTTTCTTTTTTTAATCGCATGGCGTATAATTTCATAGGCCGGGTCTTCACCGCCCGGTTTCACTTCAACTTCTTTGAGGCTGGTTTGCTGGATGGCTAGTTGAAAATCCAGGGTGACAGGTGCGGTGCCGAGTGTAATTTTTTTTTCCTGACGGGTGTATCCAACATATTGGCAGACGATGATATAATCGCCGGGCGCCAGGTCCAGAAAATACCGACCCATGTTGTTGCTGGTGGTTCCCTGTGAACTTCCTTTAACAAAAACAGATGCATAAGGAAGGATGCCACCTTTATCATCTGTGACGGTGCCGCTTATTTTCACGGCAAAGGCGCCCTGACAGCACAGGAAAAGAGAAAAAAATAAAATTTGTGTCCTCATGACGGATAAATGCGGCGATGAAAAGAAAATAATATTTCACCATTCAGATGGATTCCGGTGGCGGAACCGGATAGACTAATCTTCTCGCATAACTTCCTGCGAGGGCCCCAAAACCGGCAACCAGGGCGCCGACCAGGGAAGTAATTACGATCAGTAAAACAGAAGATCCTCCCAGGCCCAAAACAGCCGATATTTTTTGCGAGAGGATTCCGTTATTTTTACTATCGATCCACCAGGCAAGCACTTCCCATAAAAGAAATACACCCAGGAATCCGGAAAGGAAAGAGAATGCTGGTTTTTGCGGAATGGCGGCACTGACCAGGAATGCGGCGATGGCAATTCCCCACCAGGGCATGTACAGGCCGGAAACAAAAGCCACAAGCGCAGTTACGAGGATAGATAAAACGTATTTCAACATAATCCGTTTTTAAGATTTCGTCACCCTGATGATGGCTTTTACCCTTTTATCTGTTTCTTCATCTTTCGACATCATCCACAGCGGATAATATTTTCCATTCGCCCAGTTATCGATAAAGTTATCATAGTATGGGCTTCCCGGATTGCCGCTTTGACCTCCCGGATAGATGCCATATGCTTCAGTCGTTTTCGTGAGCTGCACAATCATGCGCCAACTGGGCCCATGATCTTTTTTGACAGCGTTTATGGCAAATTCCCCGCCACTATTTTCGATATCCAGCCTGCTGAAGGGATCAAGTTTAGCCAGGTGTTCAACACGGGTGCCTTTTAATTTGCCCCAGGTGAGGAGACCGTCATTGTCCAATTTCTTGCAAGCGAGAGCAGCTTGTTTGAACGCGAGGGTCATATCCTCTTTAAGGGTTTCTCGTTCAGGGGTGTTGATATCGTCGAGGAATTCATATGCACTGTCCCGCAGGATTCCTTCCAGTAATGTGCTGTTATATGGAAAAAATCCGGGCATTCCGGCTTTTCCGAGTTCATCATTCCATACAATGGCTTTCAGACTGTCCCAGGTAATTTTAAACAGGGAAGCGCCTTTTCCATCCGCATCGTAGTGCAGGTCCCAGTCTCTGAGCAATTCGAAATATTTTAATTCATCCGCGTTGAGGGAAGCGGAGTCGATATTTTTCATTAGTATGGGTCTGGCCATGGCTGCAAAAGGATTATAGGAATCCAATTGTAGTTTCATCATGTCTTCGATTCCGATTTCATTCATCTGGTTCAGGTAACGGTTGATCATCAAACCGCGATAGTTATGATATTCACCACCCAGATAATACGGATAGCTCAGCGGGTTTACCGGATATTGATTTGCGCTGCTTACAAATCCCCGGTCAGGATTGTATATGAAAGGGGATTCGGATTGGGGGATCATTCCCTGCCAGGCATAACTGCTGTCTTCACCGGGCATGACGAAGTCACCCTGTCTTTTCCATTTAGCAGGAAATTCGCCTGCTGCGGTAATTGCAATATCTCCGTTCTTACAGGCGAAAACCACATTCTGGCCGGGAGTATGCAGCCATTTAATGGCCTGTTGGTAATCTGCGTAATTTTTCGCATGATCCAGGCCGTTAAAAATCAGGAGTTCATTGCTGGCATCGTGGGCTTTCCACCGGACAGCATAATATCTGTTGTTTGTTTTCCGGTTGCCGGAAAAACTTTTGTCGTACATCACCGGACCGAAAACAGTGTAGGCCACGGTATCGATAAATTCTGTTGTGTCTTTCAGAAGGATATGTTCATATCGGAATTCAGAGGGAACCCACTGGCCGTTATACCAGTACTCCTTCCGGCTGTCGTCTTTAAAACGGATTTCATAGTAGTCCCTGACGTCGCGCATCGCGTTTGTAAACCCGAATGCGCAACTGTCATTGAAGCCGATGATTACACCCGGGGCTCCCGGAAATGTAGCACCATAAGCATTGAAACCAGGACAGCTGATCTGCATTTCGTACCAGAGGGAAGGCAGGTTCAGTGCCAGGTGCGGATCGTTGCATAATATGGGTGAGCCGCTTTTGGTTTTTATTCCGCTGATAGCCCAATTATTACTTCCATTGTCCTTATCTGGTTTACTGGATTGAACGGTTACTGTATCGTTTCTTTCCAGATAAGCTGAATCGCTTCCCTGCGGTTCTCTCACAGATATGCCCGGTATCCGGCTCAGTGTATCCATGGGAACAATCGGATCAAGGGAATCCTGGGACAAGGGAAACATTTTATTGAAAGTAGCGTATCCGAGTTTAGACCGCAGATTCGTAAATTCGAAATCCGTTTCGAAGCCGGCAAGATCCAGGGACATAAATTTCAGGAAGAGTGCAGTTTTCAGGTTGGTCCATAATTCGGGTTTATAACCGAGTAATTTGTATTCCACGGGCAGATCACTTTCCTTCAGGCTGGTAATATAGGCATTGACTCCTGCAGTATAAGCATCAGCTTCTTCTTTGGAGACGGGATTTTTTTCAGTTTCTGCAACAGTCTTCTCGGCAGCATATATCATGCCCAGCCTTCTTTTCTCACGGTCAAAACCCAGCGCTTTTGGACCAATTAGTTCACTGATCCGTCCGGCGGCGGCATAGGCCTGGAATTCCATCTGCCAGAGCCGGAATCTGGCGTGTATGTACCCCTGCAGGTAATAAGCATCTGCTTCACTGCCTGCAAAAATATGGGGCACAAGGCGGTCATCGAGGTAAATCTCCGCCGGGTCCTTTAATCCGGGGACCTGAAGATCCTGGTTATAGTCCTTATCAATGGCTTCCGCATTCTGCCAGAATCCATGCTGAGGGCTCAGGAACTCCCCAAAAGCGGGTGCCGGACCCCATCGGGTGTTGAATACTATGATCAAAAGAATGGTGACGGCCGAAGAAATGAGAAAGGGAACAAATTTCATGGAGCGGGTTTCAACTTTGAAAATCATTTAAAAGTAAAAAATTTTTAGCCAAATCAAGACGGTTTCCTGAAATAGACGCCGTTTCTTTAAACGTAAATCCTTTCGTAAATTTGCGCAGTGGCTATTTTACATAACCGGATATCGCAGAAAGAGCTCAAGCAAAAGCTCCTGGAAGAAACCATTCCCCGAAGGACCATTTCCTTTTACCGGTATTTTCCCATTGCAGATCCAAAACTCTTCCGGGATGAAATATACCTCAAGCTTGCGGAACTGGAGGTTTTTGGCAGGATCTATCTGGCTCGGGAGGGAATAAATGCCCAGGTCAGTGTGCCGCTCTCCCGCGAAGAAGAATTCAAATCATACCTGGAAACTATAGAACCGCTGAAGGGTTTGCGCTTAAACATTGCTTTTTCAGACGGTAAATCTTTCTGGGTATTGAAAATAAAGGTCCGAGATAAAATTGTTGCGGACGGAATACGCGACCCTGCATTCAGCATGGAAAACAAAGGACAATATGTGAATGCCGAAACGTTTAACCAGCTCACGGCTGATCCGGACACCCTGGTGGTCGATATGCGCAACCATTATGAATACGAAGTGGGTCATTTCGACGGGGCCATCGAAATACCCAGCGATACCTTTCGGGAGCAGCTTCCCCTGGCAGCAGAAATGCTCAGGGACCGAAAGGACAAAGCGGTGATCATGTATTGTACCGGCGGCATTCGCTGCGAAAAAGCCAGTGCGTATTTGTTACACCGGGGGTTCAAAAAAGTATTCCATCTGGAAGGGGGTATTATCCATTATGCAAATTCTGTGAAAGCGAATGGACTGGAGAATAAGTTTCACGGGAAAAATTTCGTTTTCGATGAGCGCCTTGGAGAACAAATATCAGACGAAGTGATTGCACATTGTCACCAGTGCGGCAAACCTGCCGACACGCATACCAATTGCAGGAACAATGCCTGCCACCTGCTCTTCATTCAATGCGCGGAATGTGCGGTTAAATTCGAAGGATGCTGCAGTCTTTCCTGCCAGGAAATCTATAATCTGCCGGAAGCAGAACAAAAAATACTGCGCAAAGGGCAACTGTACGACCAGAAATCATTTAATAAATCCCGGCAGAGAAAACTCATTGGGTAATTATTGATTATTAAATATTAATGATCAACGGTAATACTACGAGTTTACGTGATCTAGACCTTTTCCTTATCCCGTTAATAATTGATAAATAATAATTAATCATTGAAATGTGTGGTATAGCGGGTTTTGTTTCACGACATTCTACAAATATAGCCCAGACGAATGCTGTCCTGCGCTCCATGACCGAAACACTAACTCACCGGGGTCCAGAAGGAGAGGGGTTCTGGATAAACGACAATGGCACAGTGGCGATGGGACACCGCCGCTTAAAAATTATTGACCTGAGTGAAGGTGCGGCGCAACCGATGCAATATGACGACCGCTATACCATTACGTATAATGGCGAAATATATAATTATCCGGAATTAAAAAAGGAGCTGGCTTCAAAAAACTATATTTTCAAAACGGAATCCGACACAGAAGTGATCCTGGCTGCTTATGCTTGCTGGAAAGAGGAATGCCTGGGTCATTTTGATGGTATGTTTTCATTTGTCATATGGGATAAAACAGAACAGCTTTTGTTTTGTGCGCGCGACAGGTTTGGAGAAAAACCGTTTTATTTTCATACGGCGGGAGATTCGTTTTTATTTGCCAGCGAAATGAAAGCTTTGTGGGCGGCCGCCGTTCCCAGAATAATTCAAAATGCCCAGCTACTCCATTATATAACACTTGGCCTCGTCCAAAATATTGCAAGACCGGATCTGACTTTTTTCGAAGGCATTTATTCCCTGCAGCCTGGTCATTTTCTGACGTTGCGCTTACCGGATTTTGATATACAGACGGTAAATTACTGGGATTTAGATAAGGAGACCGTCGATATGGGTATTTCGGAACGGGATGCGATTGAAAAATTCTCGTTTCTGCTTGGCAGATCTGTGCAAAGAAGATTGAGGAGCGACGTGGCCCTGGGCACCAGCCTGAGCGGCGGTCTGGATAGTTCCTCGATTGTATCACTTATTTGTTCATCGCAAAAAAAAACCGGCACCCTTCCGGATCTGCAAACCTTTTCAGCTGTTTTCCCGGGATTCGAGCGGGACGAATCCGTATACATTGACGAAATGGCTAAAAAATTTCCCATTCAAAATCATCAAATTACTCCGGGTGCGGATGAGCTATTCGGGGATTTTGACCGATTGATCTATCACCAGGAGGAACCCTTTCAGTCCTTGAGCATTTATGCCCAGTTCAAAATTTACGAACTGGCAAAACAACAGGGCGTAAAAGTCATTCTCGACGGGCAGGGGGCTGATGAAACAATTGCCGGTTATCCTAAATATTATCACTGGTACTGGCAGGAGCTATTTCGTAACAGCCACGCATCTGTACATACAGCGCGGCTTGCAGCATCGAAGAAGGACCAGAAGATTTCCTGGGGAATCAAAAACAAACTCGCGGCGTATTGGCCCGGCATGGCTGCCAGCCAATTGGAAAAGAGAGCATTCAGGCAATTGTCGGATCATCCGTTTATTGAAAACG
>DATCAO010000173.1:0-5036 GCA_036512575.1 Puia sp. | reverse complement strand
TGGAACGCGGTGTTTCTTGAAAGTCTTTTTAAGGATCTTGCCGCGACGGTACAGATAAAACCCGGTGAACTCCAACTTCCCTTCCGTATCATGCTTGTAGGTGAAAAATCCGGGCCACCGGTTTTTGAAATCGCAGCACTTTTAGGGGAAAAACAAACAACGGAACGGATTAACAAACTGCTTGCTATAACGGCAAACTGGTAAAACCAAAGAAAAACTCTTCCGTACATTTGAATATGGATAAAACAGTTTCCCGTCCGATCCGCGTGCTGGTAGCCAAAGTGGGTTTGGACGGCCATGACCGCGGGGCAAAAGTGATCGCCACTTCATTGCGGGATGCCGGTATGGAAGTTATTTATACGGGGCTTCGCCAGACGCCGGAAATGGTGGTGCATGCCGCCATTCAGGAGGATGTGGACGCGATCGGCATCAGTATTTTAAGCGGGGCGCATATGACCGTATTTTCGAAAATTATCCAGCTGATGAAAGAAAATAATCTCACAGATGTGCTTTTGACGGGGGGTGGGATTATTCCGGACGAAGACCGCACCCTTCTGCAGGGGATGGGTGTTGGAAAATTATTTGCCCCCGGCGCGGCTACAACAGATATTTCAGCATATATCCGGGATTGGGTCATAACAAACCGGAGTTAATAAGAAACAGCCATGTATGAAACCATAACAACAGAACTGGAAAATCAGATCTGCATCATCACCATTAACCGCCCGGAGAAACTAAATGCTTTGAATGCAATAGTTATCCGCGAGCTCGGCGAAGCCGTGGAAGAAATTGATATAAACCCGGAAATTCGCGGGGCAATTATTACGGGGGCCGGCAACAGGGCTTTCGCAGCCGGCGCAGATATTCGTGGTTTTGCAGGTTTGTCTACTGAAGAAGCCATGGCGCTGGCCAATCAGGGAATGCAGGTTTTTTTCAAAATAGAAAATTCACCCAAACCCATCCTGGCGGCAGTCAATGGATTTGCTTTAGGCGGCGGTTGCGAACTGGCTATGGCCTGTCATTTCCGCCTGTGCAGCGATTCAGCCCAATTCGGACAACCGGAAATCAGCCTGGGCCTGATTCCCGGTTATGGTGGCACACAGCGGCTGACAAAATATATCGGTAAGGGCCGGGCCCTCGAAGCGCTTTTAACCGGAAATCCAATTTCTGCACAACAGGCAGTTCAGTGGGGGTTAGTCAACTACATCACCACACCTGATGAATTGATGGGAAAAACAAAATCCATCCTGGCACAAATTATCAGCAAAGCGCCGTTGGCCATTGCCAAATGTATTACCGCTGCCAATGCTGCCCTAGATAACGTGGATGGTTATGCGCTTGAAACGAAACTCTTCGGCTTGTGTTTCAATACAGCAGACATGAAAGAAGGCACAGCCGCATTTCTCGAAAAAAGGAAACCAGTCTTCAGAGGAATCTGAAAATTACTACTAAGTGGTAATTGATTCGCCGATTCCCAGGTCTTACCTTGTTTTGGATAATATCATGCATGCTTGTCAAAACTTACGGCAGTGCGGTATACGGCGTGGATGCCATCACCATCACCGTGGAAGTGAACGTGATGAAAGGCAAGAATTACTTTATTGTGGGCCTGCCGGACAATGCCATCAAGGAAAGTCTCCAGCGAATTGAAAGTGCACTGAAGACCAACGGTTTTCTGATGCCGAGAATCAAACTGCTGGTGAACCTGGCTCCGGCCAATATCCGCAAATCGGGTTCCGCATTTGATCTGCCGATCGCGATTGGCATCCTGGCAGGGAGTGGGCAGATCAAAAACCTGGAGAACCTGAAGCATATGCTCATCATGGGTGAACTAAACCTGGATGGCAGTATCCTGCCGGTCAGGGGCGTTCTTCCTATGGCGATCCAGGCAAGGAAAGAAAAATTTACAGGTTTTATTGTGCCCCATTCCAACAGCAGGGAAGCGTCCATGGTGAATCAGCTGGCTGTATACCCGGTGTCGCATATCCGAGAAGTGGTTGGTTTTCTGGATGAACAAATCCCAATCAAACCCCTGAATCCGGACACGAGGCTCGACTTTTTTTCCAATCAATACCAGTTCGATATCGATTTCAGGGACGTTCGAGGGCAACTGCATATCAAGAGGGCTCTTGAAATCGCAGCCGCCGGCGGGCACAATGCCATTTTGATTGGTCCCCCGGGCTCAGGGAAAACGATGCTCGCGAAAAGACTGCCGACAATCCTTCCACCCCTCAGTTTACAGGAGGCGCTGGAGACGACAAAAATTCATAGTGTTGCGGGCAAACTCGCTCCTGATTCCATGCTGATCGCCCGGCGTCCTTTCCGGTCGCCGCATCATACCATTTCCGATATGGCGCTGGTCGGCGGCGGCGGGATGCCCCAGCCTGGGGAAATCTCCCTTGCACATAACGGCGTGTTGTTCCTGGATGAATTGCCGGAATTCAGAAGGTCGGTGCTCGAAGTAATGCGTCAGCCCATGGAAGAGAGAAGGGTAAATATCAGCCGTGCCCGCATGAGTATCGATTTCCCCGCCAGTTTTATGCTCATCGCAAGTATGAATCCCTGTCCCTGCGGATTCTATAATCATCCGGAAAGAGCCTGCAGTTGTCCGCCCGGAGCTGTGCAGAAATACCTGAACCGAATTTCAGGCCCCCTGCTTGACCGGATTGATCTGCACGTAGAAGTTACACCGGTCGGCTTTAACGAATTGTCTGATGCGGATCCCGGAGAATCATCTGCTTCGATCCGGGACAGGGTTCTCCGTGCCAGGGAAAAACAAAACCTGCGATTTACAGAAATGTCCGGGATTTATGCGAATGCACAGATGGACAGTACCCTGTTGAAGAAAATCTGCGGTATTGATAAAGCGGGCGCCAGTTTGCTCAGATCCGCTATGGAAAAACTGAACCTGTCTGCCAGGGCCTACGACCGGATATTAAAAGTATCCAGAACCATCGCCGATTTGGATGGAAAAGATTCCATTCATACGGAACATCTCGCTGAAGCCATACAATACCGAAGTCTGGACCGTGAATCCTGGGCTGGCTGACTAACTTGCATTTTCCATCACCATTTGCCTGGTATTAATGGGCGTATACTGGTGCCTTTGTGTATTAATTTGAGAGGGGAACAAACTCTTTATCGTCTGTCGAATGGTGATACGGAGTATTTTAAAATCCAGTGACGGACTGGCATTACGTATATAGAATGCATCCCACTGATAGCGATGAAATATGCTGTGAAAGTTAGCTGTCGGACCTCTATAACCCTTTACCTGGGCCATTCCGGTAATACCTGGTCTTGCACAATATCTGAGGGGATAATTCGAAACCACAATACTAAACGACTGATCGTCCTTGAGCATGAACGGACGAGGCCCGACAATGCTCATATTCCCCATGAGAACATTCAGGAATTGGGGCAACTCGTCGAGGCTGGTAATTCTCAAAAAAGCCCCAAAACGAGTGATGCGCGAATCGTTATTTGAAGCCTGCTTTAAATCGGCGGCATCATTGACCACCATGGTGCGCAGTTTGTAACAGCGGAAGGTACAACCAAGAAACCCGACCCGATTTTGAACAAAAAAGACAGGCCCTTTAGAATCCAGTCTGATCAATACTGCCAGGATGGGGATGAGCCAGCTCAGAACCAGTGTAATGAGAACAAAGGAGACGACTATGTCGAATAAACGTTTGCCGATCAGATAGATAGTTCGATTTGGGCGGGCTTTTATTCCCTTGTTCTTTAGCGAAATATGTTTAGAATTTCTAACATATCTCTTGATCTCAACAACGGCCATAAGATATTTGGTTTAAAGTCGATCAACAAATACAGTCCATTCAAATTTCTTACCTTTTAGGGCATATTTCCCTTCTTTGACATTATTTTAACAATAATGCTTATAGGTTCATATGACATAAACTCTTAGGAAAAGGATGCTTCAGCTTCAAAAATTCGGGTAAAAGAAATCAAACGAGGCATCCACACTTTTATTGCAAAAGAAAAGAATATGATTCAATTTTAAAAATTTGAATTACCAACATATCAACAACAGTTAAGTGTTTCTATTTATATGAACGACCTGATTTCAGCTCAAACGTTCAGCTAACAAAAATTTCTTGACTTCGCTCAATTACAACGACACGCAGTGATGACGAAAATTCCGGGTGAATAAGCTGCCGCAGGCAGATCTGCGATATTATCCGGCTCAACCGGCTTGACAAGTGAAAATTTAACATATCACCCAACTATATTTGCCGATTATTATTAATGACCAATCCGTTCACCAAACCATTAAAACAACCATTCAATACATAAAATGAAAATAGGTATCCTTGGCACAAGGGGAATTCCGAATCAATATGGCGGTTTTGAACAACTTGCTGAATATTTATCTGTAGGCCTGATGGCCAGGTCCTTTGAAGTTTATGTTTACAATACCCACAACCATGCTTATCAGGAAAAGACATGGAATGGTGTACACATTATCCATTGTTTTAATCCGGAAGAAAAATTAAAAACGGCCGGCCAGTTTATTTACGATCTCAACTGTATTGTTGACGCACGGAAAAGAGATTTTGATGTGCTTCTGATTCTCGGGTACACCAGCATATCGGTTTGGGGTAGGCTATTTCCAAAAAAAGCGGTTACCATAATAAATATGGACGGTCTTGAATGGAAAAGAAATAAATATGCAGGCAAAATCAGACACTTCTTATTTTATGCGGAAAGACTGGCTGTGAAATTTTGTGATTATTTTGTTGCAGACTCCATAGCGATTCAAAAATATCTGCATAGCAAGTATTCAGTAGCCAGCACTTTCATAGCTTACGGTGCTGAATTGCCCGGAGAAGCCAAGGAAGCACATCTGGAAGGAAAGGGGCTTAGCAAGTTTAATTATTTCCTGATTATTGCCAGGATGGAACCGGAGAATAATATTGAAATGATGCTCGATGGGTTTGCTGCCAGTAATTCGGACAAAAAAATGATCATAATCGGAAATCCTACGAACCGTTTTGGCACTTATCTGCAAAACA
>DATCAO010000172.1:0-4915 GCA_036512575.1 Puia sp. | reverse complement strand
AGTCCGCAAAAGCGGAAGCTGCCGCTTCTTTTAAGAATGACGGCATCTACATGGAGAAATTTGTAGAAGAGCCCAGACATATAGAAATTCAGGTAGCCGGAGACCAGTATGGAACAGTCTGCCACCTGAGTGAAAGGGATTGCTCTATCCAACGCCGCCATCAGAAGCTCGTGGAAGAATCGCCTTCACCGTTTATGACCCGCGAGCTGCGCTATAAAATGGGCGAGGCCGCTATCAAAGCGGCATCTGCAATCCATTATGAGAGCGTGGGGACCATTGAATTCCTGGTGGACAAACACCGGAATTTTTATTTCATGGAAATGAATACCCGCATCCAGGTGGAACACTGCGTTACGGAAGAAGTTGTGAATTTTGACCTGATCAAGGAACAGATAAAAATAGCTGCCGGGGAAACCATCAGTGGCGTGAACTATGAACCCCAGGGTCATGCCATTGAATGCAGAATTAATGCTGAAGATCCATATAATGATTTCCGTCCCTCACCCGGACGTATTACAACCCTTCACCAGCCGGGCGGTCACGGAATCCGCGTCGATTCGCATGTGTATGCCGGTTATACCATTCCGCCGTATTATGATTCCCTGATCGCCAAGATCATTGCTGTTGCCAGAACCCGTAATGAAGCCATCGACACGATGCATCGTGCACTCACGGAATACGTAATCGAGGGGATCAAAACAACCATTCCTTTTCATCTGCAACTCATGAAAGATGAAAATTTCCGCAGTGGGAATTTCAATACCAAATTTCTGGAAGGTTTTAAAATGAAGTAAGCCTAACGCCTAAAGCTTAACGCCTAAAGCTTAAGGCCTAACGCCTAAAGCCTAACGCTTAGAGCCAAACGCTTAGGCCTTATGCTTTACGCCTTAAGCCTTCAGCTTTCAGCTGTAAGATCAAATTCACTGATCAAATCTTCCAACGGACGGCAACCCTTTATCAGTCCGCAGATTTTACCGATCACCGATTCCACGATGGCATCGGGACAGGAAGCCCCGCTCGTCAGGAGCAGTCGCAGGGGTCTGTTTGCCGGAAGCCAGCCGATGGTTGTTTTTTCCTGGTGTTTCTCCAGATCAAAATGAGAAATCTTTTCTTCAGAGATTATTTTATCCGGTCCCTCAATAAAATAAGCCGGTAACTGCTCTTCACACAATTCTGCCAGGTGGGATGTATTGGAAGATTTATATCCGCCTACAACGATGGCCAGGTGGGCGGGGGTCGACAGCATACCGGAAACGGCAGACTGGTTATCGTTCGTCGCATAACACAGGGTATCCCTCGTGTCTGCAAACTGATCGGAAACGTTTTCGTTTGTAAGCAGGGATCTTTCTGAGATAGACTGTTTTAAAAAATCCGCGATCTGCTGGGTTTCTGAAGCCAGCATCGTGGTCTGGTTGACCACTCCGATCTTCTCCAGGTCGGTGGCCGGATCAAATCCCGGACTTACCCGGTCCCCGAAGATTTCAAAAAAATCCGGCGCTGATTTTTCTTTTTTGATAAAATGGCCCAGGACATGTGCTTCTTTCAAATCCCGGATCACCAGGGCAGGTCCGCCTGCGGTCGCGTGTGAAAACGTTGCGCGTGTTTCCTCATGACCCGGTTTACCATGGATGATTACGGTGAATTTTTTCTCTGAAATCTGCCCCGAGCGGTTCCATACTTTTTCTACGAAAGGACAGGTGGTATTGTATTTTTCAGTGTGAATACCCCTGAACTTTAACTGGGCATCAATTTCCAGGCTGGTTCCAAAAGCCGGAGTGATCACGATATCGTCTTTCTGAAGGCTATCGAAAGGTATCAGTTGTTTTCCCCTTGTATCCTGAAGAAATCGGACGCCCCGGTTTTCCAAGTCCTCGTTTACCCGCGGGTTATGAATCATTTCACTCAGCAGGAATATGTTTTTACCCGGATTTTCATCTACTATCCGGAAGGCAATATCGATCGCGTGTTCCACACCGTAACAGAATCCGAAATGACGGGCAAGAAAAATATGGAGCGAACCAAAATCCAGGAGCACCGGAGAAAAATCCTTTTTCATTTTATCCTCGGCCCGCCTTTTGTTTTTTATCGCGGTGATGAGCGGACTCCTGTAAGCATTCGGTACCTGGAACGTTTTCATTATTTCGCAAAGTTAGGAAAGGCTTTGTCCCTATCCTTGGGATTTGTATATTTAGACATCGATGGATCATCATTCATTGATCCTGTGTAGTTGTGATCAGATTGTCGGATGCACATTCATTTAAATTCTTACTGAAGTGATTGATATTTTGGTTTTGAAAACGAAACCGCTGGCGATGTTTGTGATCAGTATATATCATTTTCAAATTATATATGGATTCTGAATTTCATCCACCCGATTGGTCAGTCGATTCAAATATTTATGAAGTAAACCTTCGCCAGTACACACCTGAAGGCAGTTTCCGGGCATTTGCCGCACACCTGCCCAGGCTTCGGGACATGGGCGTAGATATACTTTGGTTCATGCCTGTAACGCCCATCAGCAAAATGGGTCACCTGGGCAGCCTGGGCAGTTATTACGCCTGTTCGGACTATATGACCACGAATCCGGAATTCGGATCTGTGGAGGATTTTCAATGGCTGGTTGGTGAGGCACACCGGTATGGATTTAAAGTACTGATCGACTGGGTGGCCAACCATACGGGTCTGGATCATGTCTGGACCATCGCGCATCCGGAGTTTTACAGGAAAAACGATGAGGGTCAGTTTTATGACGCCAATGGTTGGGCCGACGTGATTGACCTGGATTATGATTCGCCCGATTTACAATATGCCATGATCCGTGCCATGCGCTTCTGGGTGGAATCCTGTCATATCGATGGATTCCGCTGCGATATGGCGATGCTGGTACCGCTGGAGTTCTGGAAAAAAGCGAGGACGGAACTGGATCAGATCAAACCTTTATTCTGGCTCGCAGAATGCGAAGAGATCGTGTACCATGAAGTATTTGACACGACGTACACATGGAAATGGCTGCACGGCATGGAAGATTATTGGAAAAAGACTACCGATATGCATGGACTCTTCCAGGTATTGTTTTTCTATTCACATCAGTTTCCCCCCAGGGCCCTCAGGGCATTTTTTACATCAAATCACGATGAAAATTCCCATAACGGAAGTGAATACGAACGTCTTGGGGATGCAGCATTGCCCTTTGCTGTTTTCTGCTGTCTTTATGATGGACTACCGCTCATATACAGTGGACAGGAGTTGCCCAATAAAAAACGACTCCTGTTTTTTGATAAGGATGCAATTGACTGGGTCCAGCCCTGTCAGTTGCATGATTTTTATAAAACACTTTTACATTTGCGTAAGTCCAATGGTGCTCTGACAAGCAGGGGGCTGGAAACCCGGGCGATGAAACTTTCCAATACATCAGATGCGACAGTGTTGAGTTTTTTGCGTAGATATCAGCAGGAAGAAGTACTCGTGCTCTTAAATCTTTCACCGGAATCACAACCCGTTATCATCACCGGCCAAACCCTGGCTGGCAGTTATAAAGATGCATTCAACAGCAGTAAGCCGGATTTTATTTCGGGTCAGCCGCTCCTGCTGAAAGCCTGGGATTACAGGGTGTACGTCAAATAAAAATGCGTTCCTCGGAACAGGAAACGCATTTTTTATTTTATCGATTCGCAATGGCCTTGAGCGTTAAGCGTTAGGCGTTAAGCCTGATTTATTCGTCATTTAATTTCAGCGGGTAGGAAAAAGTTCCATCATATCCTGAATAAACGCCTTCGAGCTTTAAAGATCCAGTGCCTGCCTGTTCCACAATCTTGCGGAATTCGTCCACTGTGCTCACTTCATGGCCATTTACTTTCAGGATGATAAAACCATCATCCATACGAGTTCTGCTGAATAATCCTTTTTCACTGATCGAAGTCACCACGACGCCGCCCTTTATCCCCAGCTTTTCCGCAACTTTTTTCTCGAGTGGCTGGAATTGCGCACCCAATTTGTCGAATGCTGAATTCTTAACCAGGTCCATGTTTCCGCTGCTGTTCATCAGGGTTACATTCGCTTCATTTTCCTTTCCGTTCCTCAGGTACGTGATCTTGATCTGATCACCCGGACGATAGATGGCAATCTGGCCAACCAGTTCGGATCCTGTATTGACCGGGATGTCATTCAGTTTGATGATCACATCGCCCTTGAGAAGGCCGGCTTTGGCAGCCGCGCCTTTTTCTCTGACATTCATAACAAAAACCCCGGCCTGATCATCAGTAATGCCTTGTTCTTTCTTTTGGTCGTCGCTCAGGTTTTCGCGGGCATATTCAATGCCGAGATAAGCTCTTTGTGTAGTGCCATATTTGATCAGGTCGGTAACGACTTTTTTTACAATATTTACCGGGATCGTAAAAGAATATCCTGCATAGGATCCTGTTGGGGAGGCGATGGCGGAATTAATTCCAATCAGCTGGCCCTGGGGGTTTATCAGCGGTCCGCCACTGTTTCCGGGATTCACTGCAGCATCCGTCTGAATAAAAGATTCCACGGGCGACTGACTCTGACGGCTGTTGATGTCGATGGATCTGCCTTTGGCACTTACGATACCGGCGGTAACGGTCGTTTCCAGGCTAAGCGGGTAACCGACGGCCAAAACCCACTGACCAACTTTTACTTCGTCGGAGTTGCCATAGAGCAGAAAGGGCAGGCCCTTTGCTTCCACTTTCACTACAGCCAGATCGGTACTGGGATCTGTGGCCACAACCTTGGCTTTGAAATATTTTTTATTGCTCAGGGTTACGGTTACTTCGTCTGCCCCGTCCACAACGTGGTTATTCGTAACGATATAACCGTCTTCACTGATGATGACTCCGGATCCGGAGCCAACTTCCGGCATCGAGCGGCCGCGGTCTCCAAAAAAATCATTGGGATC
>DATCAO010000171.1:0-5847 GCA_036512575.1 Puia sp. | reverse complement strand
ACCTCCCTGACCGGCTTCAATAAAACTATCCTGGGGTCTGGTATAAAAAGCATATTTCCCTTCCACAAATTCCGGATGCAAAACCACATTACGCTGTTGAGCCGAGGGCGTGACCAGGTTCTTCATCCTTTCCCATAACACCAGGTCGCGGGTACGGGCGATGGCGCATTGCGCGATGGCAGCAGACTGATCGCCATCGGGAGCGGAGGGATCACGCATTTCAGTGCAAAACAATCCATAGAGCCATCCGTCTTCATGGGCGGTGAGCCGGACGTCGTAAAAATTGGTTTCCTGGTTATTCAGGGCAGGCATGGTTATGGGCCGGTCCCAAAACCTGAATCCGTCGATACCGTTGTCACTTTCAGCAATAGCAAAAAATGATTTCCGGTCCGCGCCTTCCACCCGGGCCATCAGCAGATATTTATTTTTCCACTTGATGGCTCCGGGATTCAGCACAGCATTAATACGGATGCGTTCCAACAGCAGGGGATTGGTTTTTTCATTCATATCGAATCTCCAGGACAATGGGATATGATCGGAAGTTAAAACGGGGAATTTATATCGGTCGAAAGGACGACCGGGTTTTTGTTTGAGTTTTTTATTTTTCTTTTCGAGCAGCCCCTGATGCTGTTCCTGAATTTCTCCCAGCCTTTCATAAAATGTTTTCTTCATGTGTACAAGGTTTAATTCTCCAGCCTGGCCCACCAGGTTTTTTTCAGAATGATGATGATGATGGTTAGGAGGGCAACGGTAATCAGTAAAGGCGCTTTCATCCACAATACCAGGTACATCGGCAATATGGTCAGACAGCACTGGGCGATGATGCCGATGGCTACATTAAACATGTCCAGTCCGAAACGGCGGTTCGGCTGAAAATCCGGATTCTCCTGTTGCACCAGCAGGCGGATGGGTTTCCAGAATCCCCAGGGACGCACGCTGGTATAGAATTTTTTCAGGGTTTCCGTATCGGTGGGTTCAGATGTATAAGTGCCGACTACACATCCGAGGATGGAAATCAAAAAGAGAAGCGGCCATAAGTAAAGGGGAAGTCCGGGAAAAAGCGGAAAGAACAATGCCGCAACGATGCCCGCAGCCATACCCCAGAAAAAACCGTTGGCGTTAAAGCGCCACCAGTACCACTTGAACATATTGGCGGCGATATAACCACCATAGAGGGCACTGACGATCCATTGCAGAACGCTGTTCACATTCTTTACAAAAAATCCCAGCAGGATACTCA
The DNA here is from genome assembly GCA_036512575.1 of Puia sp. GTDB lineage: Bacteria > Bacteroidota > Bacteroidia > Chitinophagales > Chitinophagaceae > Puia. The sequence continues at coordinate 4,607 of DATCAO010000171.1, read as the reverse complement.
GCAACACCATGGCGACACCCACGGCATAGTTACGGTTGATGATCTGGTGATTGGTGGCTTTCGGATTGATGTATTTAAGATAAATGTCGTTCACCACATAAGCCTGTGCCGCATTCAGGGTTCCGGAAAATGTACTCATGAACGCACCCAGCAATCCGGTGAACAACAATCCCATAATGCCCGCGGGAATAAATTGGATGATGGCTGCGGGTAATATCTTCTCGAAATCTGTTCCGGAAGGTGAGGAAAGATTCAGCTGGTTATAATTCAGCAGGGCCAGCACCGTCAGCCCGATAATCAGTGAGTAACGAATCGGCAGCAGCACGATGGAAACGAAGCCGGTCATCTTGGATGCCTCCTTGGGAGAACGGGTGGATAAAATTTTCTGCATATCGTAGTTGGGTGCAGGACCCGCGAGACTCGCAAAACTTCCTTTGAACAGCATCATCATAAAAAAGAATCCGAAAGGACTGAATCCGTCTTCTGCAATTTTTTTATTGGCATCGGCAATGATGGCCGACCAGTCGAGACCAAGCTGTTTGCCGAAAAAAGGGTTTTCCCATCCTTGGGGGACATGCAGCGGATGACCATGTAAACGGATAATGGCAATCACACCCACGGCAACACAGGCTACAGTGAGAATAATGTATTTGATCAGATCCCCGATCACGATGCTGTGCATACCGCCTATCACTGAATAAAATGTGGCAAACAAAGTGAAGATGATGCCGTAAATATGCGGCACGTATTCAGGTGTTACATGGAAAGGAATATAGGGCTGTACCGAATTCCAGGGAATAAAGATCTCCATGAATTTTCCCAGTCCCACAAAACCATAGGCCAGAAATCCAAAACATCCGAGCAGGGCAAAAACCACTACGCTGATATGGGATGCATTCACCCGGCGGTCATTTCCAAAACGCGTGGCCAGCCATTCTGCTCCTGTGGTGGCATTGGATCTGCGCAACCATTTGGAGAGATACATCATGAGGAACACCTGGTTAAATACCGGCCATAACCAGGGGATCCAGATGCTTTTCATTCCATAGATAAAACAAAGCGCCACCATCCACATGGTGCCGCTGATATCAAACATGTCCGAAGCATCACTGAGTCCGAGCAGCCACCAGGGCAGGGACTTCCCACCCATCAGGTAACTGAGTTTATTTTGCCTTGCTTTTTTCCGGAGCACCCATCCGATCGTTACCATGGATCCCAGGTACAGAAGAACGATGCTGATATCAAGCCAGGTTAATTTCACGCAGGTGGGTTAAAGTTTTACAGATCGGAATACGATGTCCGGTGCATCAGGTAACTGTCAATATGATTCACAGAAATATTGTTTCGGTATTTCGGTTCAACAGAAATATTTTTCCATTCGGGACTATTTCCAAATGCTTTCCAGTGCGCGTTGCGGGAGGCCGTGTCGCTGAACACCACCATGTACTCCAGGTTGGGCATCCGGTTTCCGCTTAAAACATCCCCATAAAAAACGGCCTGGAAATCCAGTCTTTTGAATAAAAGGATTTCACCTCCCTCATTAAACATATCCACTTTGGTCCGGTGGAGTTGTTTCGTGGGTGATTCATAACTCCGCAATTCATAAATGGCGTCGGGGTTTGATTTCAATGGGGTCTGAATAATTTTTGGCTGATCCGGAAAAGCCTGCAGCAGGGTAGAGGATACCCGTACAAAGGGCAGGTGAGCGGTATCGGCGTCTGTAAACGACTTGGAATTTTCCTGGTAGTTCTGATCTCCGTCGATACTGGTCTTGGTTTTTCGCCATACGTCAAGAGAAATATAGGGTACCAGCAAAACGATTTGTTTTACTGAAGCGGTGTCGTTGGCTATGGGTTTGAATACACCGATATTTTTTATGCCCATGCGGTGCATGGCCGGCAGCCAGACATCTTTGAGGTAAAGATCAGTGGCATCCACCTGGGCTGTCGATTTTAGTGCATATACCTTGATTTCATAAATTTCTGTCTGGGCTTTGGCCAGCAGGAAAATAATATTGAACAGCAAGATACCGGTCACCCGGACGATCCATTTTTTCATTTATACAGGTTTTTTGATTTGATCCCGGTTTCAAATAAAACTTTGCCTTCTAAAGACATTGTTTTGAAATCGGAGGCGGAAACCGCTCCGGGATAAGGTACATAATACTCTGCATATCCGTTTTGCTTTTTACCTGCATTGCGCCAGGCCAGCGCATAGACGATCTGATGGTTGGCGATGGCCGGAAAGAAAACCTGGGTCCACCAGCTGCTGTCCGGCACTTCATTATATCCAAATTCGGTAAGTGCCGGAATTTTCTGATGCGCGGCGGCGATACTGTCCAGCATGTCCAGATCGTGGCTGAGGAATTTTGAAAACGCACTGTTTTCCTTTAGGTTATTGGCCTGGTATATATCAAAGCCGACGATATCAATATAGGGATCACCGGGATATCTTTCCAGGTATTCTGCACTGCTGTTGAATTTGTCGGTATTGAATGCATACAGGAGATGATGAATATTTTTTTCTGTCCGGAAGTAATCAATGGTATATCGCCAGAGACGGATCATGTCGCCCGGGCTGCATTGATTTTTTCCCCACCAGAACCATCCGCCATTGAGTTCATGAAATAACCTCAGGATAACCGGAATGGGTTCACCGTTTTTTCCTTTCAGGGTCTTGAGGAAACCGGCAATACGATCCAGCCAGCCCGTGTACAGGGCGTTTTTTGCACCACCCGGCAGGATGGACGCTACGGCTCCGGGTTTATTGTCCCAGGCATTGCCTCCGGTGAGCGGATTGTTCAAATGCCAGCTGAGTGTAATCACGGAACCCCGGTCATAGGCTTCCCGGATAAACTGTCGTGTTTTTTCGAATGGAACACTGTCGAGGTTGTAAGCCTGACCCAGTTCCGTTCTGCCGAGATCAAAACCCAAAACGGCGGGATACTGACCCGTGATATCCCGGATATCACTTCGCCCCTCGATATATTTCCAGCCAACACCGTAGCAGGGATCATCCTGGTGGCCGAAGAGAATATTTTTTCCGATCAGCCGGTACAGGTTTTTATACAGGGCCCGCGTTTCTGCAGTGGCCTGCGGATCACTGCAGTCCTGGCCAAAACCGGAATAACAGAAGGTGCAGGCGAAGAGGAGAAAGCCCGGGAATGCCTTTAATTTCATATGACTAGCTGATTAACCAAAGCTATTTTTCATCTGCACCCTAAATAAATACTTTATTAGCTTTTACTGGTACTATTTTACGTTTGGACTGAAGGGTTGCCGTTTCCTCCCAATAGCGGCCAGTATCTCCGGTTATTTAATCCCATCATTTTTTTACATATTTCTAATACTTTTTTTACTTTAGGAGCCGTATCGGAGCCCGGAGATCACAGGATTCGGTTCCGGAAGGGGATTCATCATGAAAAAAAATTTACTTCGCGAGATTACGCCACTCACGCAGAACGACTGCTTCACCTTGTTCTCACGGGTCAAATCTGGTTTTGATTTTCCCCTGCATTATCATGAAGAATTCGAATTGAATTTTATTCGCGGTGCAAAAGGCGCACGTCGTGTGGTTGGCGACCACATGGAAGAAATCGAAGAATTGGAGCTGGTGTTGATTGGCCCCAACCTGCAACACGCCTGGTTCAACAACCAGTGTAAATCCAAAGTGATCCACGAGATCACCATCCAGTTTCACAAGGATCTGTTCGACGATAAACTCCTGCGCCGGAATCAACTGAGTTTTATCAAGAACATGTTCGACAAATCAGCCCGGGGAATACTTTTTCCGAAGGAAACCATCATGCACCTGGCACCACGCATCCAGGACCTGAATCAGAAACACGGTTTCGATTCAGTACTCGAACTGATTTCCATCCTGCACGACCTGTCCATATCCCGCAACCTTCGCATTCTTTCCGATTCCGCGTTTACCAACGATCAGTTCACATATAACAGCCGCCGGATCGAAAAGACCTTCGACTATATGAATAAAAATTTCGACAAGACCATCACCCTGTCGGAGGTTTCGAAACTCTCCAATATGTCGGATGTATCGTTCAGTCGTTTTTTCCGTCAGCGTACGGGCAATACATTCATCGACAGCCTCACGGAAATCCGCCTGGGCCATGCGAGCCGCATCCTGATCGAGTCTACGAATTCGATTGCGGAAGTCGCCTATCATTGCGGTTTTAATAATATTTCAAATTTCAACCGGATCTTCAAAAAGAAAAAAGGCTGTACGCCCCGCGAGTTTCGGGAAAGTTTCTCAGGAACCCGGATTTTTATTTGATTTCTTTTTAACCATCTTTGCATTTCAATTCCAACCATCATGGCTTATTCTTTTTCGGAAGACCGATACGATCAGATGTTGTACCGCCGTTGCGGCAGGAGCGGACTGAAATTACCTGCCGTATCCCTCGGCTTGTGGCATAATTTCGGCGATATCGACAACCAGCAGACCGCTCGCGAGATCCTGCGCCTGGCATTTGATAAAGGCATCACGCATTTTGATCTCGCCAACAATTATGGTCCGCCGCCTGGATCTGCAGAAGAAAATTTCGGAAGGATTTTCAAACAGGATTTTAAAGACCATCGCGATGAACT
>DATCAO010000170.1:0-3886 GCA_036512575.1 Puia sp. | reverse complement strand
TGCACCGGTTCACTGGGTGCGCGGAGCGATAACGACCTCGTCGGGATCATACAAAGATTGGGCGATCGCGTGCATTTCCTTCACCTCCGGAACACCAGGCGGGATCATGCAGGAAATTTTTATGAAGCGGACCATCTCGACGGAGACACCGATATGCCAGCCGTAGTCAGGGAAATTATCTTGCTCATGTGGCGGAAGGGAAAATCGCTTCCCATGCGGCCCGATCATGGTCACCAGATGCTGGATGATATGAATAAATCTACTTATCCGGGTTATAGCGCCATCGGCAGACTGAGGGGACTAGCGGAACTCCGGGGATTGGAACTCGGTATCAATCGATCACTATGAAACGTATTTTTCATTTGATAAAAAGAAAGGGTTATCGATTGATACCATAAAATAGCTTATGAGTAAATGTATCCTCCATTTCCCTGTTGCGTGTATACTGGTAGTGAATCTTTTTTCTATGTTCTCTGCGAAAGCAAATGTCAGTCTTCCGCAACTGGTGGGTAACCATATGGTATTGCAGCGCGACAAGAATATTAAAATCTGGGGATGGGCTTCACCGGGAGAAAAAGTTTCGATTCGATTTAACGGGAAAGAGTCAAAGACTACCGCAGGAGCAGATCATGGATGGATGGTGATCCTGCCTGCGATGTCTGCAGGCGGTCCGTTCACGATGACTATTGATGGAAAAAATGAAATCATACTCAGCGACATCCTGATTGGGGATGTTTGGTTTTGCGCAGGCCAGTCCAATATGGTATTACCGATGGAACGGATAAAGGAAAAATATCCGGAAGAAACAACCCATGACAGTTTTCCGGAGATCAGAAACTTTTTTGTTCCGACTGCCCTGGATGTAAACAAAGTGTATGAGGACCTGCCACCGGGTAAGTGGACAAAGGCCGTGGGTAAGGACCTGCTTGCCTTTGGCGGGCTCACTTATTTTTTTGCCAGGCAGTTGTATGTGAAATATCATATCCCCATCGGCATCATCAACTCCAGTGTCGGAGGCTACCCCATCGAAGCCTGGATGAGCGCCGATGCCCTTAGTGATTTTTCAAAACTGGAAACCCAGCTCAATAACCTCCGGGATACAAACAGTGCTTTCAACCTCAGCCTCAAACGGGCGGTGAAAGAATCTACCACGCCGATCCCGGTAACTGAATCTGATAAAGGCATGGCGGGTCCCGTACGATGGACCGATCCTGATTATATTCCTGAAAAGGAGCATAAATTCTGGCTGCCCGGCTATTGGGCCGACCAGGGCGTAAAAGGGCTTCATGGCATTTTATATTTCAGAAAAGAAATCAATATTCCGGTATCCATGACCGGTATACCGGCTAAACTTTTCCTGGGTCGAATCGTAGATGCAGATTCGACATTTGTGAACGGACAATTTGTAGGAAACATCACCTATCAATATCCGCCCCGCAGGTATGGATTGCCTTCCGGATTGTTGAAACCCGGCAGGAATATCATCGTGATCAAAGTGGTCAACTCAGCCGGCAAAGGTGGTTTCGTTCCCGATAAACATTATGCTTTAACAGCCAACGGCCAAACAATCGATCTGCGTGGCGACTGGACCTACCAGGTCGGTCAGGTGCTGGAATTTCCCGGAGCAGAACATCACGAATCGAGTGACTACGATCCGCAAATCTCAATCACGGGTCTGTATAATACGATGGTAGCTCCCGCTGTTCCGTATTCGATCCGGGGTTTCCTCTGGAACCAGGCCGAGGGCAATACCGGTTTTCCAAAAGAATATGCGAAATATTTACCTGCACTGATCCGGGACTGGAGGGCAAAATGGAACGAGGGCGATATCCCCTTTTTATATGCACAGTTGCCCGGTTTTATGGAAGTGGAATATTCACCTTCAGAAAGTGACTGGGCGCAGTTGAGACAAAGCCAGCTGGAGGTTTTGGCCATTCCCAATACCGGCATGGCCGTAACTATCGATGCAGGAGAGTGGAATGATATTCATCCGCTCAATAAAAAAGATGTTGGTGAACGGTTAGCGCTTTGGGCGGATCACCTGGTTTACGATTCAAAAGACCCCGATTATTCGGGCCCGGTTTACCAATCGTATACAATCGTCGGTAATAAAATCATCCTTTCTTTTAGCCATACAGGAACGGGTCTGGTCGTTAAAGGCGGCGGGGATCTGTATTATTTTTCCATTGCAGGAGCAGACAATAAATATGTCTGGGCACATGCAAAAATAGAAGGCGATAAAATTATTGTGTGGAGCGACAAAGTTGCAAACCCGGAATCCGTCCGTTATGCCTGGGCCAATAATCCGGAGGGCGCCAATCTCTATAATAAAAAAGGTTTGCCGGCATCTCCTTTTGAGACGGACAATCGTAAATAGCCACTGGTTGCTTCTACTGCACCATCTAACGTCAGTAAATCATTTACGAGTTGACGGGTTCTTCTGTTGAGGAATAATTACAGGGTTTGAATCAATCCGGTCATTTGACAAACGAAATCGATCCGGGAAATGGTGAAGACGACGGGCGTTTTGCAGCTTTTCATATACCTGCACAAAGGGATAAGCCATCTGTAAAAGCCAGTTTCTGGGCAGCTGCGAAATGCGAACCTTGTCTTCAGTTGGGAAACGTGTGTCACTGATGCCGGTTTCAGGGTAAACGTCACGAGAAGGACAAGCCGTCCGAAATAAATGATCATAGATACTGAAATACACACCAAAATTTTTGTCGGCATGAGCCGGATCGGATGAGTGGTGAACCCTGTGGAATTGAGGCGATGTAAAAATCCAGCCCAGCCAGCCCAGGTTGATTTTCAGGTTTGCATGAATGAAACGATTGTGAAGAGGTTTATAAAGAGCAATTATTGAAACAGCATATAAGCTGGATACATGAAAGATGAAAAAAGGTATAAAGGTCAGCAGTTGTCCAACTACCAGGTCAACAATATGTGCCCGGTCGTCTGTGAAAATATTTATTTCCTTCTGTGAATGATGAACCGCATGAAAGAACCAGAGGGTATGAACCTTGTGCCGCACGAAGTGGTTAAACCAGGTAAAGAATTCCGCAAGCATCATGGCGGCAAGAATCTGCAGATATGCAGGCCACGCTCGTGAGGAGTCTAAAATTAAAAATCCCAAATGTTGAGTAAACAGGACGCGAAAGAATCCGATCACAGGAAAAAGGATAATCAGGGCGAGCGGTAAATCCACAAAATACCAGATGATATCCTGCAGAAACCCCTTACCGATCAGAGGCTGTGAAGGATTGCTTGGGAACAAGAATTCAAGAAACAATAGAAATGGTACTACAAGGTATAAGGCCAGGTTACCAAAAAGGTCTGAAACCAGATTTCTGACTTCGGCTGGAAATAAATGGTGGTAGGCTGATCGGAGACTTATGGCTTTTTCAACTAGCGGTTTTGATTTGGCTACGATACCAAAAGTCTCCACAACCTGACCATTCCCATGTTTTGCTGAAGTACTGATGAGAACAGCGAGTGAATAGCAAATCAGGATCATGCCTGTCACAGCAACGACATTGGGCACTACCGGGTTTGCATCGGTAAAACGACGCCACCATATGGGTAGTTTCCGTGGTTTGAACAATTTATCAAATACGATCACTGCAATTGAATATAAGTGGTTTCTTAATCTTCAAACTGGGTAGTAGATCGCGTATAACTCTACGTATAATCAGTATTTTATAAGGAAGATATCAAATTTAAGTAAATATAGCTATCCCGCGCATCCTTTAGCAGATTTTACTAAAAATTCCTGTTTTTCGACAGCGGGGCTTTGCCGGGAGGTCATTTTCCAGTCCCCCCACCCCCTCTTGTTTGTTCCCCGGTTTGTTTACTGAAATCCGAAACCTGTTCAATCCCGTATCTAATT
>DATCAO010000169.1:0-2011 GCA_036512575.1 Puia sp. | reverse complement strand
TTTTTCTGTATGATTCCGGTAAGCCGGCTTTTACCGATTTTTTAACAGCAGGTTGGGTCTTATACAATTTGCGTACGAGTTCCTCAGTTTGTCTGACAGATAAAGACTTGTTTTTTATTTCCCGGAAAAGGTATAATTGTTTGTCCACCGTATCCACATTGATCAGTGCCCGCGCATGCCCCATTGAGATCTCGTTGCTGCGGAGTGCAACCTGAATATCCGGCGGTAATTTGAGAAGCCTCACGTAATTCGCGACCGTACTTCGTTCTTTCCCCATTCGCTCAGAAACCTGTTCCTGGGTATAGTTCAGTTCGTCCATCATCCGTTTATAACTCAGGGCCACTTCCATCGCATTCAGATCTTCCCTTTGCAGATTTTCCAATAATGCGAGTTCCAGCAGTTGCTGATCATTGGCCTGTCGGATATAAACCGGAATATCTTTTAAACCGGCCATGCGGCCTGCACGGTAACGTCGCTCTCCTGAGATGAGCCGGTATTTTCCGGAAGAAAGTTTGGCGACGGTAACCGGCTGGATGATATCGTGCATCCGTATGGATGCGGCAAGTTCCTGTAGTGCGGTGTCGTCGAAATCTTTTCTTGGCTGCTTGGGATTGGTCTCAATCAAATCCAGCGGAATGCGGAGAATGCCGGTGAGACTCTCCGTAACAGCAGGCCTTAAATTGCCCTCAGTATTTTTTAAATCTGCATCGATATTCTGAAGAAGTGAACGTATTCCCTTCCCGAGTGCTTCTTTGTCTTTTTTATTCGGCGTTGTCATGCTGGTAGGTTCGGTTTCTTGGAGCTATTCGAGGATGCGCTCTTCCTGCGTCATTTTGGTCATATTGTTTTTCTGCAAAACTTCTTTTGCCAGATTCAGGTAATTCATGGCTCCCTTGCTGTAGGCATCATACAGGATCACCGGTTTACCCACACTGGGTGCTTCACTGATCTTGGAATTGCGGTGGATGATGGTATTGAAAACGATTTCATCAAAATGTTTACGCACTTCACTCACCACCTGGTTACATAGTCGCAGGCGTCCATCATACATCGTCATGAGGATGCCCTCTATAGCCAGTTCAGGATTCAGCCGGCTCTGCACGATTTTAATGGTGTTCAGGAGTTTGCCCAGACCTTCCAATGCGAAAAATTCCGTCTGAACAGGAACGATGACCGAATCGGCAGCCGTCAGGGCATTCACGGTAATCAAACCCAGGGAAGGAGAACAATCGATGATAATAAAGTCGTAGTTCTTCCGGATGGGCTCCAAAATATTCTTTAAAACCGTTTCCCGGTCCGGGTAATTGATCATTTCAATTTCTGCACCCACCAGGTCGATATGGGATGGCATCAGGTCCAGATTGGGCACTTCCGATTTCAAAACCACATCCCGTGCAGAAACCTGATTTACCATACAGTCATACAGACTCTGGGTTATATTATGCAGGTCAAAACCAACCCCGGTCGTGCTGTTGGCCTGTGGATCTGCATCCACCAGCAGGGTTTTAAATTCCAAAACCGCCAGACTGGCCGCTAAATTGATGGCGGACGTTGTTTTGCCGACCCCTCCTTTCTGATTCGCCACCCCTATAATTCTTGCCATGCTCCTTTAGGTTGTTTTTAATTGCCGCTTCAGTAAGAGAGCCGCTGAACAATTCGTGAAAGTACAAAAAACCCTTCCGTTTCTGCCTGTTAAGGCGTAAAAATACAAACTTGGCAGCCGAGTTCAGAAAAATACCCGTTCAGCTTAACTTACATCCCCATGATCCTTATCATATCAGGAACAAACCGCCGGGACAGCTTTACCCTGCGCATTGCAGAACTCTATCAGTCGATCCTTGAAAAAAAAAAGATCGACGTTTCCATACTGTCACTCGTTGGGTTGGAATTGCTGGAACGCAATGCCTCTGTTCTGCAGCTCGAAAAAGAGTGGCTGCTTCCTGCTGAGAAATATATTTTTATCAGTCCGGAATATAACGGAAGTATCCCCGGAGTGCTCAAATGTCTCTTT
>DATCAO010000168.1:0-4569 GCA_036512575.1 Puia sp. | reverse complement strand
AGGAAGGTTTTGAAGTGAAGGAAAATTATTTAGATTTTAACGGGGTGGATATCAAGGCCCTTATTGACAAATACGGTACTCCGCTCAAACTGTCTTACCTGCCCAAGATTGGAATGCAGATAAAAAAGGCAAAAAAAATGTTTGCCACGGCGATGTCGCGGCATAAATATGATGGGAAATATTTCTATTGTTACTGTACGAAAAGCTCCCATTTCTCCTTTATTGTGGAAGAAGCCCTGAACAATGATATTCACCTCGAGACTTCCTACGCCTATGATATAGAAATTATAAAAAAACTCTACGCCAGGAAAAAGATCACCAAAGACACTTATATACTTTGTAACGGATTCAAACAAAAACCTTATACCAACCGGATAGCCTCCCTGCTGAATACCGGTTTCAGAAATGTAATTCCAATCCTGGACAATAAAGATGAATTGCAGCAATACAAAAAATCGGTGAAGGTCCCTTTCAAACTCGGGATCCGTGTAGCAGCGGAAGAAGAACCCAACTTTCCTTTTTATACATCCCGGCTCGGTTTCAGACCCAGAGACGTTCTCGAATTTTACGTGGACAAAATAGAAGGCAATGAGGACCGGTTCCAATTGAAAATGCTCCACATCTTCCTGAACAAGGGAATTAAGGACGATATCTATTACTGGAGTGAACTCAATAAGGTCATCAATCTGTATTGCCAGTTGAAAAAGATCTGTCCTGAACTGGATTCCATCAATATCGGCGGCGGTTTCCCCATTAAGCATTCTCTGGGATTCGAATACGATTATCAGTTTATGATCAATGAAATCGTCGGAAATATCAAAAAAGCCTGTAAGCGCAATCACGTCCCCATGCCGCATATTTTCACCGAATTCGGAAGTTATACGGTGGGAGAGAGCATGGCGCATATTTACAGCGTGATCGGCCAGAAAATGCAGAACGACCGGGAAATCTGGTATATGATCGACTCATCTTTCATCACGACGCTGCCGGATACCTGGGGCATAGGGGAGCGCTTCCTGATGTTGCCCATTAATAAATGGGATGTGGAATACCAGCGCGTGGTGCTGGGTGGGATTACCTGCGACAGTCACGACTATTACGATTCAGAGGAACATATCAATGAAGTTTTCCTGCCAAAGCTGAATAATGGTGAACCCCTGTATCTTGGTTTTTTTCATACAGGTGCATACCAGGATCAGATCAGCGGATACGGTGGTATTAAGCATTGCCTGATTCCATCACCCAAACACGTGATCGTGAACTACGACAAAAACGGAAAATTGGTGGACTGGCTCTATGCAAAGGAGCAGACTGCACAAAGCATGATGAAGATTTTGGGTTATAAATAAATACCCGCTGAATCCTTTATTGTTTCAGTTTGTATTTCTTGTTCACCTTGTTGCTGTTAAAGTATTCATTCAGCTGTTCCTCAGTCATATCGGTGTTTTCGTCAATTGGTACGTCGATTAACTGAATTTGAATCTGTTTCATCTCATCATTTAGCTTATTGATTTTTTTCACAATGTCCTGATCCTTTTCCCCGGACAGGATATTCTCATGTAACTGGTATTCCAGTCTTTTGATGGAAGAACGTACCAGAGAGGCTGAATTTTGTTCAGCGATTTTTTGCGGAGCCACGGTTTCCTTTACAGGCACCAGCGCAACACCTGCACCAGGCAGGATTTTACCGGCCGTTTGCGCCCCTGCGGAAGGTAAAGAAGAAAAAACAGTTCCACCCAGCGCAGTTGAACTGGATGTCATATCAAATGTGGTTCGCGTCGATTTAGTGCTTTTCACCTTTTTATCAAGCTGAACAAACGCGTATTTCAATTGCAGGATATAAGTGTGCACTTCTTTGACGGTGCGATTGTATTCCTGCAGCATTAAGGGATAATTCAGGGATGCCTTTACATATAGTTTAACGAGCGTGGTATCGCGGATAAAAAATTTATTCATGCCGATAAAGTAGAGCAGCACCAGTTTCTGATTTGCCGAGTCAGAATTCCTGATAAAATCATAAGGCGGGCTCCAGATGAATTCATCGTCGCATTTTTTTACAGCCTGATAATTTTTAATAGGAAAATTTGAAAAGAAACTGATGCTCTCAATAGGGAAACTGCCTTCCTCACATTCTATTTTGAAATTTACGGTATCACCTTCGTCTACAGACAAAATGGTGTTCACAGATGGTTTTAACCTGGACGGAATAATTTCTGTGGTAAAAAACTGAATGGTAAATGTTGTGTCTACCCGTTCGGCCGGGTTTTTTAAATTCTGAACACCGACACTTACACTATAGGGAAACTCATATTTTAACCGGCCTGAAAGAAAATATGACTTGTCCGCTTTGAATGTGAGCTGACCATTGTCTTTATTAATCTTCAGGCCAAGCGGTGAGTTTTTGAGATACCAGAAATAGTCAGATGGGTTTTTGTTCACTTCCAGGTTATAACTCATGGTGGAGTCTACATGGAGCGTAAAATAAGGACTGAGATTACGTATTCTAAGAACGCTGTCCTGGGGTAGGGACAGACTGTCGGACGGAATCTGACCTGCAGCCGGAAAATCCAGGATTAAACAAAAAAACAAAACAGTTAAGGAACGCAGGAATACGGATTTATTCATGAAAGTTGGAAGCTAAAGCCCAAAAATAACCCACTAAGCCTATAAAACAAAGCCAAAAGAAAATCCCCTTCCAGAAGAAAGGGGATGTCAAACCACCTACACTAAAATCGTTTTATCAGGTATTAAGCAATATTGATTTGCTTAGAGCTGGGTTTTGATTCTTCTTTCTTTGGCAAAAGCAGTTTCAAAATCCCGTTTTCATACTTAGCCTGAATACCATCCACGTCAATTTTATCATCTACTGAAAAACTGCGTTTGAAAGATTTGTATTCAAACTCCCTGCGGACCGTTTTATAGTCATCCACCTGAGCAGCTTCTTCCTTTTTTTCATAAGAAATGGTGAGTAAGCCCTGTTCCACCTGCAATTTAAAATCTTCTTTTGACCTTCCGGGAACACTTAACTCCAAATGAAATGCTTCAGGAGTTTCATGAATGTTCGTCTGTGGAAATGCAAAAAGTTCCTGTCCGAACGAACGCGCGGACACTGGAAACTCATTCAGAAAATCACTAAAAAGATTTCCAAATGGCCTGTTGTTTACCTTTACGAGTGTCATAATCCTATTTTTTAAAATTTTTTGATTAATGAGTACATGCTGTTGGGTCAAACGATATACCATCCATGTTTTCATTCAGGATAACCGCCATATTGACGCAATACAGGTTTTTTATGCGTCATATTTACATGTGCTGATGGAAAGTGCATGCTAAACAGGCAAGTTAACAATCAGGGAGATACACCAGGATTCATCTTAATAATGAACTTTTTGACTAATTTTGCGTTGTTCTAAAAAACAGAAAATGTATCCTGAAGCATTAGTTATACCAATGAAAGAGGAGTTGACCGAAAACGGTTTCAGCGAATTAAAGACGCCGGAAGAAGTGAATAAACAACTGGAATCCAAGGGGACAACCCTGGTGATGATTAACTCAGTCTGCGGATGCTCTGCGGGAACAGCCAGACCCGGAGTCCTGATGGCTTTTCATAATACCACCAAGAAACCGGATCACCTCACCACCAGTTTTGCCGGATTTGACGTGGACGCTATTCGAACCCTCCGGGAGCGCTTAAAACCTTACCCTCCATCTTCGCCGGCTGTTGCACTGTTTAAAGACGGTGAACTGGTACATATGATTGAGCGTCATCACATTGAGGGTAGATCCGCCCAGATGATTGCACATAACCTGATAGCAGCTTTTGACGAATATTGCTAAGCTATTTATTTTGTTGGTCCCAGACGCATAAAATAAAGGATATGGACGTTATTTCCATATCCTTTATTTATGAAATCCAACCAGAAATTATATCAGCCCCCTGAGGCTTTGTCTTCCAGGAAATCAGCCAGTTCTGCAACTACTACAGCAATGGCCATAAGTAAAAAACTACTCGAAATCAAACGCATTTCCGGGGCTGGGGAAATGACCGAATTGAATATGGCTCTCTGGAAACATTTGAGATAGTCCATCCCGGGACTGCGTCATTTTCCTCGGAACAGGCCTTAGGGCGTAAGCGTCCTTATATAAGCGTGGGCCAAAATAAATACCCGAAGGGGCTATTTGACATAATATAAATTATAGGATATATTTATAATTTAGAGTGGAAGCCAGCTGAGGTCCGGCAGATCAGAAAATGACATCGTTGGAAACACCAATATTCATCCTTTCCAGTGCCGATCCCTGAACAGGCATAAAACGTTCATCCAGAAGACCCGCCGGAATTTGAACACCCGGAGGCAGATCCATGTTGTTGGCACTGTCCAATTTTACCAGACCGTTGGAATTATTTTTAACCAGGCTGCTGGCATTGGACATGGCAGACGGCATGGCATTAAAAGCAAAATTGTTAAACAAATGCACCGTCCAGATTTTTCCATTGTCATCCTTCATGCTGCCCAGCACAACAGCATTGGTAACATAGTCACCGTAGTCCGTTTTGTTGCCACTGAT
>DATCAO010000167.1:0-3110 GCA_036512575.1 Puia sp. | reverse complement strand
TATAAAATATTTACGCGGTTTAAAAATACTATTTTCGCGCTCATGATCACCTTCCTTCGCGGCGATTTCGTGTATAAAACACCCGCATTGATTCATATGGATGTGGGCGGTGTGGGATATGAAGTGCAGATCAGTCTCCATACCTTTTCGCAGGTGCAGCACCTGGACCGGGGTATTTTACATATCTACCACCAGGTCAAGGAAGACGATGAAATACTGTTTGGTTTTTTTGAAACGGGTGAAAAAGAGATGTTTATCCAGTTGATCAGCGTATCCGGCGTGGGGGCAACCACGGCAAGGATGATGCTTTCCGCCATGAAACCGGAAGAGCTGGCCAGGGCCATCGTCCTGGGTCAGACCCGGGAGCTGGAAAGCATTAAAGGCATTGGAAAAAAATCAGCTGAAAGAATCGTCTTGGAACTCCGGGATAAAATTGGTAAAAAATTTGCAGGTTCAAATATTTCCCCATTGATAAACAATACATTGGAGCATGATGCGTTGAATGCTCTGGTGTCTTTGGGCATCGCCCGACCGGTGGCTGAACAGGCTCTGAAAAGGCTGGCTCTTGGTGCCCCGGTCCCTCAAAAAGTAGAAGACATCATTAAGCAAGTTTTAAAAATCCTTTAGCCTATTGTAAGGAGTTCTACTTAACTAATTACTGAGGAAGTTTGACCAGGCATCTGCTTCAGATTATCATTTTCACGGTATGGATCGCTGCCGTAACGGTTGTCATTTCGGCACCCCTTTACGTCTGCGCGCAGAATACTCCTGACACGTCAAAACATCCTGTAACGCCCGACACTCTTCATTTCCCCCTGCACGACCGGCGCGGCGACAACCTGAGCAATTTCGATCCGAATTCATTCAACCTGAAAAATCCATCCAATTTTAAGGATTCGATCGAATACGATCCGAAGACCAACCTCTACTTTGTTCTTGAAAAAATCGGCAACAAGTATTATCGCACGCCTACGGCATATACGCCTGAAGAATACATGAAATTATACAGCCAGCAGAGCCAGGATAATTATTTCCGGCAGCGGGCAGACATGATCAGCGACCTGAACCGGCGGTTGCAGCAACCCAAACTGAATATCAACAACAGCCTGTTCAACCGCTTATTCGGGAATGGAAAAATTGATATCCGGCCCCAGGGAAATGTGGATATCCTGGCCGGATACCAGGGTCAGAATGTACAAAACCCAACCCTCCCTGAGGCAGCCAGGAAAACGGGTGGGCTGGACTTCAACATGGATGCCAATGTAAACGTGGTCGGCAATATCGGCAGTAAGCTGAAAATGCCTATTTCTTATAATACCCAGGCCTCTTTCGACTGGATGAACCAGCTCAAACTGGAGTATACGGGCGGATCGGACGATATCGTAAAGAAAATAGAAGTGGGTAATACTTCCTTCACCACCCGAAGTACGTTTATGTCCAGCCAGCAGTCCCTCTTCGGACTCAAAGCCCAGCTTCAATTCGGAAAACTTTTTGTTACCGGTGTCATCGCCAGTCAGCGCTCGTCGAGCCAAAACACTACGCTCCAGGGTGGGGCTTCACTAACCACCTATCAGTTCAAGGCAGATGACTACGACGAGAACAGGCACTTTTTGCTGGCCCAGTTTTTTCGGAACAACTACAACAAGGCGATGGCCAACCTTCCGGTGATTACTTCCCAGGCGCAGATTCTCAGGATGGAGGTATGGGTCACCAACCGGAACGGGACTTCCACACAGGCCAGGCAAATTGTGGGATTGATGGACCTCGGTGAACCGCAGCCCTACAATGGCAATATCAAACCCCTGACACCGCAACCCTATCCTTTCAACGACGCAAATACGGAGTACAGGAGTATTATCAATAACCCGGCAAGCCGGGTATCGACCCAGGTGATCGGGGTTTTGACCAATCTGGGTCTTACGCAGGTACAGGATTACGAGCAGGTGTATGCGCGCAAACTGAATCCCACGGATTATACCTACAACCCGCAGGTCGGATTTATTTCACTCAACCAGACCCTGCAACCCAATGATGTTTTAGCAGTCGCTTTTCAATATAGCTACAACGGTAAAATTTTCCAGGTGGGTGAATTTTCACAGGACATACCACCGGATACCACGCTGGGCAATAATCCCGGAGCACAGAAAGTGCTCTATCTGAAATTACTGAAAGCGACTTCACAGCGGCCCACTTTGCCCATCTGGAACCTGATGATGAAGAATATTTACACGCTGAAAACAGGAACGGGCAGTTATCTCGCGAATATTCAAGCCACCGGATTCCAGATGAATGTGTTGTTTGAACAACCGGGTGAGGGTACCAAAAGATACCTTCCTGAAGGCGACCAGTCTGGCGTTCCCCTGATCACGGTATTGAATCTGGACCGGCTGAACGCCCACCTCGATCCGCAGCCGGACGGGGTATTTGACTATGTGGAAGGATTCACCGTTGTGTCGTCGCAGGCAAGAATTATTTTCCCGCTGCTCGAGCCCTTTGGCAAGGACCTGGATTCCCTGGCCTTCAAGAATTCCCAGTCACTGGCCAGTAGTTATATTTTCCATCAACTATACGACACCATCAAGGAAGTAGCGAAAACTTTTGCACAGGTTGACCGGTATTATCTCAGTGGCGTGGCGAAGGGAACCGCGAGTTCGGACATTTCGCTCGGCGCTTTTAATGTTCCCCAGGGCTCTGTGATTGTAACAGCGGGTGGACAAACACTTCGTGAAAACATAGATTATACCGTCGACTATAGCAACGGATCCGTTAAAGTGATCAATCAGTCCATAATCAATTCCGGAGTTCCCGTAAATGTCAAGTATGAAAATAATGCCAGTTATGGTACACAGCAGAAAGGATTCATGGGGCTGCGACTCGACTATCTGGCGAAAAGTACGGCCACCCAGTCGCTTTCCATCGGCGGAACCATCGAGCGACTTAACGAACGTCCATATTTTACAAAAACAAATTACGGAGATGATCCGATCCGGAACACCATGTATGGCATGGATGTCAATTTCCGGTCGCAATGGCCGGGACTGACGAGGCTTTTTAATAAACTGCCTTTCTCCTCATCAAAAGAAATGAGCACGATCACCGCTGTGGGAGAG
>DATCAO010000166.1:0-3650 GCA_036512575.1 Puia sp. | reverse complement strand
ATTTTTCTTCGGGAGGTTATTGGTCGCTGTGCGTGTCGTTTTGGTTTTGATGTGCACCGTGGCGGGAATGGCTGCACTGGCTGCATCGACAAAATCAGCCGGTCCGGCCGACTTTTCATGATCAAAGAATTTTGCGTAATTCACCGGTACTTTTGCAGAATCCTGCCTGTAGATATAGGTGGCATTCTGGTTAAAATGATTGTACCCCCATAAACTGCCCAGGGTGGTAGCCGCACTGATGAATACAATGCCTGCAACTTGTTTCATTTTCATTATGATTTTTTTTAATAACGTTCTGACCCAACCATTTGACAAACTCTATGCCTAACGGACTTCAAAGTAACACGCAGCTGTCATTTGTGTTAGTACCATCTGTTCAGTTTAACAAATAATTTACTAAGACCTTCGTAGATGGCAGATTCCCAAATTTACAAAAGAAATTTTAGCATACAAGTACTGACATTCGTTCAGAGTGCCTGAAAAAAACGCATGGTATCTGCCCCGTCTGCATAGTCCGAGAGCCCGGGCTGCTGACTTTTTCCGAAAGGAAGATAATTACGTCCTACTATGCATTGCAGGTTTTCTTTTTCCATGGCCAGGAGGCGTGTCTCCGGTTCTTTATAAAAAGCGTAATGAAGCACGGAAATGGGAGAAAAGGGCGAATCGTCCTGCAACAGCAGGATGCAATCGTTGGTCATATATTCCAGTTTATTGAGAATAGCCAGCGATAACCGGTAGTCGAAGTTGTTTTTATATTTATTATGATCAGCCATCCATTGATATTTACGGAAGGCCTGTAGCAGGGGAATGAAATCATAATTTTCAGGTACCAGGATTTGGGAAACGTTGCGGCATCCCAGGCCGAAATAAAGAAAAACATCATCGGCCAGTCCGTCCAGTTCCGCCGGTGTTTCGGTTCCGTCCAGGATGGCCACAGAAGTTCTGTTTCGCCGGATCAGGCTGGGATACTTCGCGAAGTAGTACTCGAAATATCTGGCGGAATTATTGCTGCCCGTAGCGATGTAGGCGTCCATGCCACGTAATACATCAACCGGCTGAACAATTTGGGTGAGTTCCGGATTTTTCCCATATAGGAAATCCAGGATCTCCGGGAAGAGCCAGGGATCTTTGGAAGACAGTTTGATAAAGGCCTGGTGTCCGCTCAGGAATCCCGAAAGGAAATCGTGAAATCCGACCAGCGGAATATTTCCGGCCATAACAATGCCCGCCTTTTTTGGTAAGGGGTTGAGCGCTGGCACATCATAGTCCCCCGCCCATTTTTCCAGCAATTCCTGTTGCAGGAACCGATCCACGATTTGATCTGCAGAACCCGTAATAAATTCCGGAATAAACCAGGCATTTTGTTGAAAAGCCCGGGTTTTTGCTGCCAGCCAACGGGGCTCGTCTGATTGCATGAATTGACCCAGTTCAACAAGTAAACGGATACGGTTCTTCAAATCCATATTTCAGATTATCTTTGAGACGCGAAATTAATTCTATTCAACTCCTTAATAAACTAAAAAATGGCAATTAAGATTACAGATGAATGCATCAATTGCGGAGCCTGCGAACCGGAATGTCCCAACAACGCGATCTATGAAGGCGGGGTGGAATGGGCGATCGCAGACGGCTCTTCGGTAAAAGGAGCTTTTACACTCATGGACGGCACAGTAATCGATGCCGGCAAACGCAATGCCCCCGTAGCTGTGGATGTGTATTATATCGTTCCCAATAAATGCACGGAATGCCAGGGTTTTCATGAAGAACCACAGTGTGCATCCGTTTGTCCTGTGGATGTATGTATTCCTGATGAAATGTACCGGGAAACAGTTGAAGAATTACTGGCGAAAAAGGAAAAACTCCATATGTAATTCCGGGTATCTCTTAAAACCAATACATGAAAAGGGTTATTGCATTCGTTACCGGCGGATATTCCGGTGAGGCTGAAGTGTCGTACAAAAGCGCCATCACCATGGAGGCGGAAGTAGATAAAGACCTTTACGAAGTTTACCGGATCGACATCACACCAACAGCCTGGTTTCACCTTCGCGCAGGCGGAGAAAAAATCTCCGTTGATAAAAATGATTTTTCCCTTCAGATCGCCGGGAAAAAAATAAAGTTCGAGGCTGTACTGATCGGGATTCACGGAACTCCGGGTGAAGATGGAAAACTACAAGGATATTTCGATCTGATGAACCTTCCCTATACGACCTGTGACGCGGCTACTTCGGCCCTCACGTTTAATAAAAGATATACCGTGGCTGTTGCTGCATTTGCAGGGATCCATGTGTCCCGTTCGGTTCATCTGTTCAAACAAAATCATCAGGATGCGGCGGAGCTGGCGGAACGTGTGGTGTTTCCTGTTTTCGTAAAACCGAATAACGGCGGGTCGAGTATCGGCATGTCCAAGGTGAATAAACGGGAAGACCTGGCTGCTGCCCTGGTCAAAGCTTTTCAGGAAGACGATCAGGTTCTGGTGGAAGAATTCATAACCGGACGGGAGTTTACCGTGGGCGTTTTCAAAACCGGCAGTGAAATTGTTATCCTGCCGATCACAGAAGTAAAAACAAAAAAGGAGTTTTTCGATTTTGAAGCCAAATATTCCCCCGGATTCACAGAAGAAACCACACCCGCAGTTATAGACGACTCCGTGGCAGCCAAAATCAGGCAGACGGCAAAAAAAATTTACCAGGTTTTTAACTGTAACGGCGTAGTGCGGATCGATATGATTTTTAACGAAACCAAGGGCGAACCTTTTATGCTGGAGATCAATACGGTACCGGGTCAGACCTCGGCTTCCGTAGTTCCCCAGCAAGTCAGGGCTATGGGTTGGACACTAAAACAATTCTATTCAACGTTGATTGAAGACGCTTTGAGCCGGGCTAAAAAGTCCTGATCCGGATCAATTATTTTTCCACTTAAATTTACTCTTGTGTTCCGATTCCTGACCAGCAAACCTTTGTGGATAAATATCCTGGCCGGATTTGTACTCCTGGTCGTTTTACTTCTTCTTTTTCTGGGATCACTCGACCTGATCACCCATCACGGCAAGACCATGAAAATTCCTGCTGTCATCGGGCAGTCCGTCGACCAGGCAAAGAAAACACTGGAGTCCCAGGGTTTTGAAATCGTTATCCAGGATTCTATTTACAACGATACCATTCCACCCCTGCAGGTGATCAAACAGTTTCCGGAAGCCGATAACCTGGTGAAAGTGAACCGGACCGTTTATTTGACGATCAACCGGGCTGTGGCGCCGGAAATTGATATGCCCAACCTGCTGAGTATGACTTTTCGAAATGCCGAGATGGTACTCCGCCGATATGGCCTGAAACTTGGGGATACGGTATTCAGGCCGGATTTTGCGCGCAATTCAGTTTTGGATCAGGAATATAAAGGAGAAAGCATTAAACCCGGCACCAAGATTCAGCAGGGCAGCGAGATCACCCTGATCATTGGAAATGGCGTCGGTACTGAGATCGTAGTACCGGATCTTTTTGGACTTACTAACCTGGAAGCGCGCGCGGCAATAAGCCAGGCCGGGCTAATTGTCGGTTCTGTTGTGCCTGATGCGGACGTCAGGGACACGCTGGGTGCATTTGTTTACCGTCAGGATCCGGATCGCTTTGATTACAATAAACAAATCAACC
>DATCAO010000165.1:0-3979 GCA_036512575.1 Puia sp. | reverse complement strand
CGGCAAATTAACCCTCGTGGGCCTCGCCAAGAACGAAGAAGAAATCTTTTTTGCCGGCGACAGGGAATCCCTGAAACTGCCCTACGACAGTTTGAGTTTGAAACTCATTCGTAAAATCCGTGATGAAGTACACCGCTTCGGCATCCGTTTTCACCGGAACAAAAGAAGCCGGGGAACTTTTAGAAACGAACTGGAAAATATTAAAGGAATCGGCAAACAAACCGCAGATCAGCTGCTAAAGTCTTTTCGCTCCGTGAACAAAGTAAAAGGTGCAAGTGAGGAAGAACTGGTTAAGCTGGTGGGCGTTTCCAAAACCAGGCTGATCAGGGATTATTTTTCTGATCAGGCCAGTGAAATGCAGGCGGAACAAGGGTTTAATTAGGTTGATCCGAATCAAAAAAAAAGGGGCCAGAATGGAAATTCAGCCCCGTTTTTAAAATCCAATATCCTATGAAAAACCATTGTAAAAATAATAAAACAATTCTATTAAACAATAACCCTTAGGAGTATTTTGAAAATAATTATCAACAGTTTCGCTGTCAGAAAGTTAGGGGATATAGTAAAAATACGTTTACTCCCGCTTTGGGAAAAACCGTAAAAAGCTTAAGGCTTAAAGCTGATGGCTCAACGCTGAACGCCTAACGCTTAAGGCCTAACGCTTGATTGGTAGCATTTAATTCCTGCACTAAGAGGAAAACAAAAAGCCATCATGTTATACACATGATGGCTTTTTAATTTTATTGTCTGGCGTTAAGCGTTAGGCGTTAAGCCTTCAGCTTAGTAGGACCACAGGTCCTGCTCGTAGTTGAATATCTTTTCTTTGATATCATCGCCTTCCAGCAGACCCAGGATCGGGTCTTTAATGTAAGCGCTGATATAATTGTCGCCGGGATTGTCAATGGTTGATTTCACGATCCTGCTGGAGAACATACGGCTTTCAAAGAGTTCTTCCCAACTCATCCTCGCTCCAAAGTTCTTGCCGTTATAAGCCTCGTATTTAGCCAGGAAGGGCCTCAGGTCAGGGTAGTAAACCCAGAATATCGGCAGTACAGCGCGGAAGGATCCGTCTGCATTAAGAATCGTTTTTTCAGGCGCAATGCCCAGTATTCTCACATACATCCTGGAGGATTCCTTATCAAATACCCACTCTTCCTTGATCTCATATCTTTCCACCTGGTCGGGGTTGAAATCTTCCTGGATCGTTGTGTCTTTGGTAAGACCTTTTGATCCATCGGGGTCATTCACCATGTCTGGTATCTGAATGGTATGCGGTTTACCGACCATACTTTCTGCAATCTGGCGGAAAGTCATTGGTGTGGTGAAGCGGTCATCAATTGTAGCATCAAATGCTGTTACATCACCGGCATGGATGAGATTGAGCAGGATGCTGATGAAGCGCTGGTTACCGTTGTCTTCAGAAGCTTTATATACGAACGGAAGATTTATTTTTTCGTGAACGTCTATTTCACGCCATATACGCTGGCGGTAAACAGCATCGTCTTCCCGGATATGCTCGTAAGCCAGCGGGGTGCGATCCTTAACCAGGTTCAATTCAATAGATGCATCGTTACGAAGTGATTTACGGGGAGTATCCAGTTTGATATCCGCAATAAATTCCTGAACAGGTTTTGCTGTGGTATCTTTTGGAGGAACAACAGCTGTATTCGCAGCGCTGTTCTTACTGGTATTCGATTTCTTCTTCGTTGTCGACCTCTTGGTCTTCTTCCTGTTGGCAGGAGCCTGGGCCTGTACGGTGCTCACCGCCATGGCAATGACTGCTGCGAGGAAGCATAATTTGACAAATCGGGTCTTCATAATCAAAAATTTATCTAACGATGACTAAAAAAGGTCCGCCACAATAACGTGGCGGAACTTCGTAATATTTTATTTCAGGCTAAATACCATGGGTGCTATTTCCCGCTGTTTCCCGTCAGGCCCGATTACGCGGATCTGATCGAAAAATATATGAGTTCCCGGTGTAGACCTCTGAACAATTGAAGCTGCATTTCCTGACCACCTGTTACTTCCTTCCACACTGGCTTCTGTATAGGCAGAGATTCCACCACCTTCAGCTCCTATCTTATAACTTACCACTTTAAATGGCGCTTCGAAATCAGAATCTTCCAGACGGGCGATCAGACCACCGATGGCTTTGAATTCGGCAGAAGAAATTGAACCACCTTTTTTTGATCCGATGAAACCGGCCGGTAAGGGCAGATTCTTTACACGGATTGGGAATTCAAAATTCTTTCCGGCTGCATTAACAATAATCTTTGCCATACCAGGAGTTGAAGCTCTTGCTTCATAATGATCTCCACTTGTTTTGGTGATGGAAGCTCCCGGGCTTTCAAAACTAATATGTACTTTTTCTGCGCCTACGCTACCACCAGAAATGGTCATAGGATTCGCTACACCGATATAAACCACGTTCATTTTTTCCAGGAATATAGACGCACCTGAAGGCATACCGACTGTATACTTAATGGTCTTAGGTATCGTGGCGGTTGTACCGTCTGGTTTTGTATATGAAATATTCACAGTAAGATCATGCGTGCCAGTTCCTGAAACTTTTGTTTTGTAATCTGCTACTCCATCTGTATTCAATGGCTGCAGTGCACCACCAATGGTAATGACTGGTTTTGCTGCAGCACTGAATGCACCGATACCAGCCTGAACTTCCAGTTCATCTCCGGGCATCAGGTAAGTGGCATTGGTTCCGGCAAAAGCTTCGAACTGATTGTATACGACTTTAACAGAACCGATTTGTTTGTAGCAATAATCCACCATCTGGGATTCGGAGTTCTTTACATCACTCTGGAACTTGCTCAGAATAGTGATCGCCGCGATCGTGGGCGTCATGTGAAAATAATTGGTTACCCAGTCTTTCACTTCATCGCCTGATTGGGCTGCACCGGTCTGCGACTGTGGCACACGAAGATCAATTGGAAGTTGTTTTTCAAAGTCGGCCTGAGCTTTTGCAACTTCTTTCTGCAGAACTGGGTTTTTTGCAATATCCGGAGCGTTAGGATTCAAAACTGCAATCATCTGTTTTTTGTATTCTGTCAGGGAATCATATAATATTTTTCCCTTGCCATCCTTATCAAAAACGCGGGTAGCCGCGTCCAGATTTGCATCGTTGAATTTTTCCTTGCCGTCTTTATCAATTTCAAATTGTGATTCCAGCTTAAGCAGGTGTTTCATTCCGTCGATGGTATTATACATGGCGGAAGAAATGGTCTGAATCTGTTTTGCTTTGGGAGCCCAGATTTGAGCATTTTCTTTTGTTTGGGCATCATTCAGCGCTTTGTCAAAAGCACTGTAAGTCAGATTATTCTTATCAGTCACCACCCCGTTGGACGTGGTAATACTGTTGTTTACGGTCTTGAAGGCGTTAAGAATCTCAGCCGATACATTCAGTGCCAGCAATGCTGTCAGCACCAAATACATCATGTTGATCATTTTCTGCCTGGGCTCTTTAGGTAAGGACATGAGCGGGAGAATTTAATGTGTTAATCAAAGGTTTTTCAGGTATAGTCCCTATAATTTTCAGATATTGGTTTACTGTCTTCCTTGCATTGCACTCAGCATGTTACCATATACATGGTTCAGGTTGCCGAGGTTCTTTGCAAGTAAAGCAACCTGCTCCTGCGTCTTTTTCGCATCAGCAACACTACCGTTCATGGCTTCAGATGCCTGTGCCAGGTTCGAATAGAAGTTGTTCATTGCTTTCAGGTGATTGTTGCTGTCCTGCAGTTCCAGCTCATACAGTGCATTCAGTGAACCGAGGTTTTTGGTCAATACCTGAACCTGGCCATGAAACTGCTTAGTACTTTCTGCTGCATTATTAAAGTGACTTATTGTAGTCGTCGCACCCTGGTAAGCATTCTTCATGCTGTCCAGCGCAATAGACGCTTCTTTAGTTTTATTGGTATAATCAGTGGTTGCAGCCAGGGCTCCGGATACATCGCTGATTTTATCT
>DATCAO010000164.1:0-3676 GCA_036512575.1 Puia sp. | reverse complement strand
GAAAGCAATGTCGATCAGGGTGCGGGCCAGGGCCACTCTTTTTCTTTGCCCGCCGCTCAGGGTTCTGACCGGCTGCACCAGGTGATCAATATTCAGCCGGGTGAAGATCTGTTTTACCTTGGCATCAAAATCCCAGGCACTCAGGTGATCCATTTCTTCAATACTGGCCATCAGCGCATCGGTATCTTCCGTTTCGCTGGCAGCTTCAAATGCCTTGATGGCCGTGGTTACCGGGTTGGGATGGTGGAAAATATTGTCCAGGATCGAGAGATCCTCCTGAAACTGGGGATCCTGCTCAAAAAAAACAACATTGATATCTTTTGAAATCCAGAGTTTTCCGGCTTCGGCTGTTTCCTTTCCGGCTAAAATTTTCAATAAGGTCGTTTTCCCAGTACCGTTTTTGGCGATCAGGGCAATTTTATCGCCAGATTCGATATGAAAGGAGATATTGTCAAAAAGTGGTTTAACTCCGTACGACTTTCCAAGTCCCTCAGCAGATACATAATGCATTTCGCAAAGATAATTGAAATAGCGGCCTGTTAAGGAGTCTTCCTGATGCCTTCGGCCATCAGTTTAGCTACAAACTGATTACCCGCATCGTTGAGGTGGACCCCGTCGGCGGTGAGCAGACCCCTGTCGAGGTTGGCGGTATTGTGTATTTTTTCATAATCCTCAAACTCTTTGCGCATATCCACAAGGGTTAGTTGCTGGTCGGCGGCAATTTTCCGGATGATGTTTGCATATTTGTTCAGGTCACCATCCTGTTCATTGGTATTGTCATATTTTTCGCCAATGGTTGCCGGTGTACACAGGATGGCGCGGATACCGGCTGCTTTAAATTTTTTTACCAGGGCCAGGTAAAACCTTTCAAATTTATCCGCATCAGTGCCGGTTCCCATTTTCTTATGCCAAACGTCGTTCACGCCTACCCAAATAACAACGATATCCGGCGCGAGCGGGATCACATCGTCTTCCACGCGCAGGTAAAGGTCATACACTTTATTCCCGCTGATGCCGGCGCCGATCAGCTCGTAAGCAGCATGGCCGGGCGGATTGAGCAAACTGTCGTCGATCGAAATGAAGCCATGAGGCTTCACGCCCGCTTCCGTGATGGAGTCTCCGAAGAAAACGACTTTAACTTTTTTTTCCGGCATAAATGAAAGGCTGATGCAAGTAAACAAAATGAAACTTATTGAATGTAATTTCTTCATTTGAGATGAACATTTATTTTATAATTCCGTTTGGTGATCGCTTCATTGACTCAGGCTCCGGCCCTAAAGGTAAAACATGAAGATATAATCGCTGCAATTGCCTAATTTCAACTTTAAATCTGAAAAGAGATGGCCAGTACAAAGATTACAGTAAACGACAATGGTTCCCTTAAAATAACGGGTGATTTTGAGATTGTGGACAAAACAGGCGCCTTATACGACCTGGGCGGAAGGGAAATCGTATCACTCTGCCGCTGCGGCAAATCAGCTACCAAGCCCTTCTGCGACGGTTCGCATAAAAATCATTTTGAACACAATGCCGTAGCTTTTGCCCTGCCGCCGAAGAAGACCACTTTATAGGATCATATCAAATAACCCTCAGCTCATCAATTCATCCTTTACGGACATATACGTATTCTGCAAAACCCATTATGTCCCAAAACATATTCCCTATTAGTTTTTTACCACGAATCCAATGGCTGAGTATTCGGAAAGGAGCTACTAAAATGAAATACAGATTCCTTCTGGTCCCTCCTTTTAATACACTGCAATCATTCCTCTCAAACAACTCTGTTAATTCCTTAACTGAATAGACTCTTACATGAGACAGATCATCTTTAAAATTCAGTGTGCCGTACATGGATGGCAATTTTGTGCTTTTAATGCCAGGATATTCCACATACATATAACCGCCAGCCTTCAGTTTTTTTGTCAGACTTTCTATCACCCTATCTCCATTGTGCAGGTGCTCTATAACATGAACAATCCAAATTCCATCAAAATGCCCATCGGGAATGAGGTGAAAATCCAGCCTGGTGAGATCCATCTCATAAAAACACTTCATCACCTTAAAATCTTCCTCACTGTTATTATAGTCCTTATTTAAATCAACTCCATAATATTCACAATTCGGGAAAAGCGAAACCGTCTTGGAAGCGGAATGGTTTCCAACGCCCACATCCAACAACTTAAAGGGTCTGTTTTTAAAAGATTTTTCTAAAAAAATAAATTTCGAATTACGTCCTTTAAGAAATTTATTAACAGCAAGCCGCGTATTTTTAATTAGCATTAGTGAAATAATAATCCCCTGCGAGAGACAAGTTGAAATAAAAAAGCATTTGAGTAAAATACTAGAAAAGCCGGCCAAATAATCGGTCTCCTTTCGCAAAAACTTCAAACACAGAAGCTTATTACACAAAAATAGCAAATGGCAAATGAAAAACGGAATTGACGAAAATATCAAAACCTTACAAGCGGCCGGTCTTCTTTCTCATGATCAAATCGACTATTCCGTTTCTTGGCTAAGTTGCAGGATTGCTGCAGCACAAAGTGCTCTATTGTAAATTCTGACTTCATCGATCACACCGTTCAGATAAAATGGATACAGGCCGCTATTCGATTTCCCGATGAACACATCGTATGCGTTCGGAGTAAAGGGACCCGACCTGGTTTTGCTGTCTTTCAGGAGGCCGTTGATATACATTTTTGTTGTAGCGCCATCATAGGTCAGCGCCACATAATACCATTGATTTGTCTTTACATTCACTGTGTCCGTTCCTGCATAAGGAGCAGCACCATCGTATGGGTTATCTCCAAAACTTCCCCCAAATGATTCCTTATTTACATTCGGTGTTCCGCAATTGGCACTAAAATCATAAAAGCCCAAACCATAAAATCCATTCACGTGGAAATCATCTCCTTTGGTAACGATTTGATTGTCTGCACAGGGTCCCAGATAGAATCCATTTACCTTGACGATCGCAAAAATTGTAATGCTGTCCGGATTCAGGGTCTGACTGTTTGGTACCTGCATGTAACTGGAGCTGCCATCGAATAAATAGGCGTTATTAGCTTTTCCGAAACGGTCAGTTGTCTTCACTGCGTTGTTAAAAAGGATGTTGTTATGAAATCCACTGCTATCGTTCAGATTGCCTCCGTTAAAATTGTAATAAGCTACCAATCCGTCTTTCAGATTACAATTACAGGAGATTACCGTGTCCCTGATATTTAATGTATCGGTTGTATTGACGGTATCCCTTACAGTAATACGGGTCGTATCATGAATCGTATTTGTTTTCATGCATCCGGTAAAGGAAGCACCGGACAACAATGCAATGACATAAATCATGGGAATTCCCAGTAGAAGTCTAACGGATTTCATTGTAAAGGTTTGATTGTAGTAAAGGTCTAAATGTGTTCAAATGTATACAAATAAGCCTGATGCAGCAAGCTTATCAAAAAATGAAAACTTTCGGATGGTATGTGAATTGGCTCTCATCAATTCAGCGATTGATCATCGGGGAATTATTCCGCCCATCTTTTTTTGAAGCCGTAGGGACAATGCCTGCAGCCACTGCGGCAGCAGTTACCGCGCGAAATGAGATAGAATTCCGTAAATGCCCGGTAATCTTCTTCGTTGTAATAATGAATGCCTTCAATCAGGTCTCCACCCCTCCCCGGGAAGG
>DATCAO010000163.1:0-8993 GCA_036512575.1 Puia sp. | reverse complement strand
TACAGCCCTGCACGAAACAGCTTTTACCGTGTCTGTTGATCTGCTGGGACATGGATGTACTACTGGTATTTCAGCCCAGGACCGCTCTCGTACGATCCAGGCCCTGGTGAATCCGGCTACAAGGCCCTCGGACCTCGGAAGGCCGGGACATATTTTTCCGCTAAGGGCTAAAAAAGGCGGCGTTCTGAGAAGGGCGGGTCATACGGAAGCCACGATCGATCTGGCCCGGCTGGCGGGTTTTGAAGCGGCAGGCATATTGGTGGAAATTATGAATGAAGACGGAAGTATGGCCCGGCTGCCGGAGTTGAAGGAAATCGCCAGGCGATTTGATTTCAAACTGATTTCCATACAGGATCTGATTGAATACCGGCTGAAAACGGATTCCCTGATTGAAGAAATTGTGCGCGTGGATATGCCGACAAAATACGGACATTTCAAACTCGTAGCTTTCAGGGAAAAAAATACATCCAACGAACACCTGGCCCTGATCAAGGGAGAATGGAAAGAAGATGAACCGGTTTTAGTCAGGGTGCATTCATCCTGTTTTACCGGCGACATACTCGGATCCCTCCGTTGCGATTGTGGCGACCAGCTGCACAAAGCCATGCAAATGGTGGAGGCTAATAAAACCGGGGCGATTTTATATATGAATCAGGAAGGTCGCGGTATTGGCCTCGTGAATAAATTGAAAGCCTATAAACTGCAGGAAGACGGGATGGACACAGTTGAAGCAAACCTGCACCTGGGTTTTCCGATGGACAAAAGGGATTATGGTGTGGGCGCCCAGATGCTTCGCTATCTTGGCATCCGTCGCCTCAGACTGATCAGTAATAATCCCAAGAAACGTACCGGCCTTTCCGCCTATGGTTTGGAAATCATAGAAAATATTCCGATCCAGATCGCATCCAACCCGCACAACGAAAAATACCTGAATACAAAAAGGGACAAACTCGGTCATACGCTAAAGGAACAGACTTAACAAAGTATGGGAGTATAGGGTTTTGAAATACAAATAACCAGACTCCCATACTCCCATACCCTTAGTTTTTAGTGTGGGTACTATCGCTCCCCGTCGCTTTCTTCTTTTTAAAGATCTCATCGAAATTATCAAAGTCCCTGCGGTAAGAAATACTGGTACCGGAACTGTTCATGATGTGGTTTCCTATGGAAATATAGTTGTAAGAATCCCGGTAAAAGAAAGTCAGTACAAAACGTCCGTTTTCGGTCAGTTTCCATTCGGCAGTCACATTCGGCAGGAACTGCACGGCGGCATTTGCAGCCTGTTGCGGCGTAAGACCGATATCGAGCGCGCTGCCCACGGTAAACGTGAGTCGCTCATTCATAAAACTTTTGATTACCGAGAGATTGAGATTGGTTCGATCATAATCCGTGGAACTGGTTTGCGAAGTGGTGGTCGTTTCCAGCGCAGTGCCATTATATACGGCCGTGTTGAAATTAACCCGGATGCTTTTATCCTTGAAGATCCGCTGAAAATAGGTGGAGAACTGGCTGCTCAGTTCATTGGAGAGATAACTGGAAATGCTGGATACCACGATGCTCAATCCGGCATCATTGGCGGTATACGCGGCCCCGCTGGTATTCATCGGGCCGAAACTGTTAAAGACCAGCAGGAATGCAACCTGTTTATTTAATTCACTCGGGTCGTTGTTGATCTGGCTCAGTACAAAACCGGCGCCGGCATCGTTACGCATTTCGCTGTTCGGCGGAAGTTGTATTTCAAAACTGATGGTGGGGTGCATCAGTTTGTCTTTCAGCGTGGCCACGACCCAAACAGGACCTCTGTAGGTTTTGATTTTTCCCGTATTCAGCGCTGAACCATTCCGCGATGCGTCTTTCAAATCGCTGAACTGAATATTTTCTGCTTCATAAATCGCCTGCACATTAATATCTGCATCATAGGGATCGCCGGTCCATTGGATATAATTGTCCGCGCCCTGCATGAATACGAAGGGCTTCTTGATGAACGACTGAAAAGAAAAATTATAATTTCCCCGGTCAATCACATACCTGCCGCGGATACTCATGTCCTCATTGGTGCCAACCCGCATCTGCAATACACCATGGCCGTTTGCCCTGATTACATCATGCGTCAGCGGATCGATGATCAGAGACACATTGGCATAATTGTTTGCCGTCACATCGAGACTTACCGTGAAATTACTTTCCGAAGATGCTGCATTCTGAGGCTTCATTTCCTTACCATACACTTTCCAGACTATGAAATCCGCATCGGCGCTTTCCCGGCTGATGGTTGTGGGAAGAAAGATATTCGAACTGTCCGTCGGTTCTCCCTTGATATACATTTGCAGGTCTTCCTGAGGTCCGGTCAGGTTCATGGTTGCCCTTCCGATCATGGTTCCGTAAAACTGGTTGTTGTCGGTGATTTTTGTATTCAGCAACAGCAGCTTGTTGGTGTTGATGTTAAAATCATAACTGAGGTCCCTGAATGAATGATGAAATAGTTTTGCCTTGGTCACTTCAGCTTTGTTTCCTAAAGAATCGACGATCTGGAATGAGCCGAAATCAATCCCGTCAGCACGCATATGCACCATGGCCGAGGGAATATGATAGGTGCACCGGGTATACAGGACATGCAGCCTGGCATCGGTGAGGTGGATATCACCGATATAATCCAGCGCATTTCCGGGTCCGACAATCTGTAAGGAACCGGTGGCATAACCAGTCACATTACTGAAAATGGCGCCGATGTATTTTTCCAACAGATCCACTTTAGTATTGACCATATTCGGGATCATGATATTGATCGGCTGCTTTGCGCTGTCGCTCGTGTTGAAAATTCCCTTCAGATCGAAATGATAATCCTTGTTGTCTGAATTGACCGTGGCATTTACGATGCCGCTCTGCTTGCTGTAATCCGCCGTCAGATTGATTTTGCCTACAGAATCATTGGAGAACCGGAAATAATCCGCTGTTCCGCTGAATTTCGCATAGGTATGGTTAAATGGATCAGACACATCCATTTTGCCTGTGAGCACACCTTCAACCCTTTCTTCCTTGATGAAGAAAGGGGAGAAGTCGCCGACATTTATTTTATGCAATTCCAGGTGTATATCGTTCCAGTTTCCCTCGCCGGAAGGCGTGGTGCTCACCAGGAACTGCTGATCGCCATTATAGATCCTCACGGATTCCGCTCCGACAGTATTCTTACTGAACAACAGTTCCCCACTCTTGTCGATCGTCCAGGTTTTACTATTGATGTCGAAGGTAGACGGGTTGAAATTAATCCTCACGCCATCGGTAAGCGTTTGTACCCGGGCGGAAATATTGGCTGCATTGAGTGTCTGGTTTGCACTGGTGTTGATCCTA
Source organism: Puia sp. (assembly GCA_036512575.1). Taxonomy (GTDB): domain Bacteria; phylum Bacteroidota; class Bacteroidia; order Chitinophagales; family Chitinophagaceae; genus Puia. The sequence continues at coordinate 5,645 of DATCAO010000163.1, read as the reverse complement.
ACTTCCGAAATGTCGTCGAAAGAACGCAGCTGGATATGCGTCAGCGGAAAATGGAGACTGTCATTCACATACACTTCCCCGATCCTGGTGTCCATGGAAAGACTGTCATAGTTCCCGTTCCCTTTCACCTCCACTTTATAAAACGAAATGTTTTTGTAATTGAACTGCGGCACATCGGCATTTACATTCAGCAGGTTCTGATCGCTATTGATACGTCCGTTGATAATGGAATTATTAAACCCCCGGATATCTTTTGTAAATAAATCCAGGTAGGGATCCACCTGACGGGTTGTGATTACGAAACTGAATTTTTCCTTACTCAATTTAACGGTATTGGGCTGAATATAACTGGGGTAATACCGGTGAAGGAATTCCTGGAATGCGGCCGGAAGTTTTTTTATCGAAAATTCACCCACGATGGCGCCTTCAAATTCATTGCTTACCACGGTGATCGTTTTACTGCTATCGATGATATTGGATTCCACTAAAAGGGAATCAAAAGACAATCGCTCGCCCCTCTTGTAAATGGATGCATCAAAAATCCTGGCTTTACCCAGGAAGTGATCGATATCATTTCCGGTGAAATTAAACCGGAGTTTACCATCGAATGCTATTTTTTCCTGTGTGAAATGCAGTGCATGCAGGTCAGCATGATCCACCACGGCATTAAAGTCGAATTTCGGAATGTCCTGACTTAAATCGATCAAACCGATCAGGGTGGCGTGCAGGTTGGAATCGTTGGAAATGATTTTCCCGTCAAATCTTTTTTTCCTGACCTGTCCATTAATAAAAATGTCCTCATAGGTGTAACCCTGGTATCCGAATTCCCGGATATTTCCATCGAGACTTGCATTAATACTGTTTAGGGCCAGCCCGGTTCCCTGCACTTTTCCGTTGAATGAAATTTTACCGAGACTGCTGTCTTCCAGGAAACTGCCCAGTTGAAAATCATTCGTGAGTATGTTTCCGGAATAAATAGCCGGCCGGTCCGGCGGCAACTGCATACTCACGTTGGTAACCATCGTACCCAGATTGGTTTCGATGGTACCTGATGTTACAAAATGACGGAAAGTGCCCAGGAAATTGCCAACGAAGTGCAGATTTTCGATCCGGTCGATTCGCGGGTTCTTTATTTTTTTCAGTGAAGGTATAAATGTGATGATGTCGCGATAGGTAGTGCGGAAATCATTCGATTTGAAATCGATAAATGTTTTATCGATATCAGGCAATCCGATTAGATGGATATCTCCTTTGAGTTCGGTATGTGATCCGGCTTTGATGCGGATATTTTTCCCGGACAGGTCTGAAACGGAACCTTTTAGTTTTCCGGTGATCAGAATATTTTTCTTCCATGATTTTAAATCAGATGCAAAATACCCGATGTCGTCGCTGTCGATGGTGGCATCATTAAAATCGGTTTCCATTTTTACCTTCGTCGTGAATTCCGACAGGTCATCAAAACTTTTAAAACGAAGGGCGAGGAAATTTTTCAAATGACTTTTACCCGCTATCAGATCGAATTGGTGAAATTCCATGCCTTCGGGATAAACCTTAATGTTGGCGTTGAACTGTTGAACACTAAGGCCCGACTTTTCTTTTGTAGAGAGATGCATTTCTGCACGAATACTGTCTTTCACAAGGGAAACATTTTTAAAGTCGCCCCGGATATCCGAAAAATACATATGGTAGCTGTCAAATACCGTGGATAAATTCTTATCCAGGATTTTATCGTCCCGGAATGAACCCTTTTCAATCACCACCTTTCGCGCGACGATATTCCAGCCGGCCGGGTTCCAGCGCAGGTGCAGGGGATCATTGTGTATGATTGTGGTATCCGGGGCCGGTTCCGGCCCCTTCCCATTATAATTGCGAATGGAAAAATCAGGTTTGGAGAATTTCAATGAATGAATCACCGCAATTTTCCGGCTCAGGTCCATTTGTTCTGCGTCCAGGGATAGCGCGCCCAGATCGAGTTCCATGTCCTCCCCCCGCCAACGATCCTGTTTGACAAGGTGGAGCCGGGAGATTTCTACATCGCGCAACTGGAGTTCAATGGTTTTTTTATCAGAAGCGGGGTTCCCGCCAAAATAGTCAGCAAGAAACTGATAATTCCAAACCGAATCATTGCGTAGTAAATGGATATACGTGTCGGTCAGCTCGATGTACTTTAACTCAATTTTATCCTTGAAAAAGAACCAGTCCGTGATGTTTACCCGAACCTGGCCGGAAGACAACAGGGTGTCTCCTTTTTGATCCATAACCAGCACACCATTCAGCTTCATCTTGTTGAACAGGGCAAAATCGATGTCCTCAATGGAAATTTTTGCGTGCAGGTTATTGGACAATGTACTGGTAACCCTTGTCAACAGCCAGTTCTGGACGGGACGGGTATGGATAATTGCCCAAAGAAAAACCAGGAGAAGGACCAGGGTGAGCAGCGTCCTGCGGACTATTTTACCGGCTTTTTTCAGATACGAAGATTAGATTGGCTAAAGTACAAAAAGCGGGCTGGAACATCAAGCGGGAACTGAAATTTTGTCATGAATGTATAGTTTCTTATATAGATACTTTCCAGGTGGCCGATAGGGGGGTGGTAATGGTTAGCTTCTAGATTGCTTCGGGATTGCTTCGGGTTTCCTTCGTAGTTTCTTCGGGATCGCTTCGGGAGATTTCGAACACATAGCGAACACATAGCGAACACATAGCGAACACACTTCGAACAAATACCGTACAAAACCTGAAAAAAACAATAAGGAACCCCGAAGTGAAATGAAAGGCGGCTGGGTCAGACGGGCGGAATGCTGTTTCGGATGCCTTTATTCCTGCCTAAAAAGCATGATTCCTCTTCCAGGTGCCTTATCAAGCCCAACATTTATCAAAAATCATTGTGTTTCAGCTGATTAGAAAAAAAATTGTCAATAGCCTTCCGCATCATCGTCTCCCCTCCAGTCAGCCACGGCTTCCAGTTCACCGGAAGGACTGATCCGGATGACTTCTGTCCGGCCGATGGCTTCGCGCTCTTTAACTGTATAGCCCATTCTCTGTAATTGGGCAGCAACATCGACAGGAAATCCTTTTTCGATATACAAAATATCCGGCAGCCACTGGTGGTGGAATTTGGGTTTGTTCACGGCATCCGAAACAGACATCCCAAAATCGATGATATCGACCAGGGTCTGGAAAACAGATGTGGTGATGGTCGTTCCGCCGGGAGTGCCCACAATCAGATAGGGCTTCTGTTTATACAACACGATGGTTGGCGTCATGGAACTCAGCATTCTCTTGCCCGGAGCGATGGCATTGGCTTCTCCTCCAACAGCACCGTACATATTGGGAACACCGGGTTTGATGCTGAAATCATCCATTTCATTGTTAAGCAGAAATCCGGCGCCTGCTACGACGGTGCGGGATCCATAACCGCCATTAAGTGTCGTAGTGATCGCAACACAATTGCCTTCCTGGTCATAGGTATCGAAATGGGTAGTCTCTTCACTCTCGTGAATGGTACCTGCCTGTATTTGTTCGCTGTTTCCTGCGGAATCCGGATTGAATTTTTGCATCCTGGTTTTCAGGTAGGCATCACTGGTCAGGGTCTTCACGGGAACTTTATAAAAATCCACATCTCCGAGATATTTAGCCCGGTCGGCATAGGCCAGTCTTTCCACTTCCGCCATCAGGTGAACAGAAGAGACGGTTTCAAATCCGAGGGCATGCAGATCCCTGTTTTCAACCATGCCCATCATTTGGGGTAATAGAATACCACCACTGGAAGGCAGGGGCATGGTGATCAGGGTATAATCTTTCTTGTAAGAAAATATAACCGGCGGCCTTTCTTTAGCAGCATAATTTTTAAGATCTGTAAAACTGATCAAACCCTTACCCCTTTTCATTTCCTCAACAATCAGCCGGGCTGTTTCTCCGCGGTAAAAACCATTCGCCCCTTCGTCCCGGATGCGGCGCAGGGTTTTGGCCAGGTCTTTCTGAACCAGAATATCTCCCGCTTTCCATGGGGAAGCTTTTACAAAAACAGGCACGACAGAATTGTATTTTTTAAAACCCTCCTGGTTGTCATTCAGGTCGGCGGCTTCAGCGGCGGTAATGGCGAATCCGTTTTCAGCCAGATCAATGGCAGGCTGTATCAGTTTCTTAAAAGGCAGTTTCGCATAAGGATAATAGGTAAAAATGCCCGCTATCGTACCGGGCACACCGGCAGCCAGGTGGCCGTCTTCACTCTTGCCCGGAATCACATTGTTCTTTACGTCCAGATACATATTCCGGGATGAAGCTTCAGGTGCTTTTTCCCTGAAATCGATGGTTAGATTTTTTCCGTTCGCCAGATGGGCCACCATGAATCCGCCACCTCCGATATTTCCTGCACCGGGATAGACAACGGCCAGGGCCAGCTGGGTGGCTATCGCAGCGTCAATGGCATTACCACCCGACTTCAGCACCTGCAAACCGACACGACTGGCCAGGGGATGTGCTGAAACCACGGCACCCGTACTGCAGGTGACCATTTTCTGCGGAGGATAATTGAGCGCCGGACCAGGCTGGGCATGAACGGATGCTGAACCCGAAAAAAATACGGCGGCAAATAATAAAGGTCTGATGGGAGGTATACGCATGTATTGAAAATAAAGTAAAATTAACGAAGTCAGCGATTCGGACGCCGTCGATATAATATCATGTCCTCTTTCTCCGGGATTCATTAATTTGGCAACGAATCATTTGTTTGTCCGGATGAAAAAATACTTATCCTTTCTGTTACTCCTTTTCCTCTTCCCGGTATTTACTTCTGCCCAAAATCCGGAAACGATCGATGCTTCAGACATTCTGCTCCGGATGAAAAAACTACAGGTACTCGGTTCAGTCCTTTATGTGGCTGCGCATCCTGATGATGAAAATACCCGGCTGCTGGCCTGGCTTTCAAAAGACAAACTCTATCGTACAGGTTATCTCTCCCTCACCCGCGGAGACGGAGGGCAGAATCTTATCGGCGACGAACAAGGCATCGAACTCGGGCTGATCCGTACCCAGGAACTTCTGGCTGCCAGGCGGATTGACGGTGCAGAGCAATTTTTTTCCCGTGCATACGATTTTGGATTCTCCAAAACAACTGCTGAATCGCTGAACATCTGGAATGAACAAAAAATATTGAGTGATGTAGTGTGGATCATCCGAAAATTCCAGCCCGATGTGATCATCACCCGTTTCCCGGAAGACAAAAGGGCGGGTCACGGACAACATTCTGCATCCTCCGTGCTGGCGCGGCTGGCATTCAAGGCAGCTGCTGATCCAACGCAATTTCCGGAGCAGTTTGCGTTTGGTGTTCACCCCTGGCAGGCGAAAAGATTATTTCTGAATACTTACCGGTTTGGCAATATCAATACAACCAGTGAAGACCAGATGAAAATAGAAGTGGGCGGATATAATGCACTGGAAGGAAAAAGCTATGGAGAAATCGCAGCCGATAGTCGCAGCCAGCACCGTTCACAGGGCTTTGGTATTGCGCATTCCAGGGGGAATGCTACAGAATATTTTACTGCAACGGAAGGAGAGAAGTCCGACAGTTCGCTGATGGAAAATGTCGATTGCAGCTGGAACCGGGTTCCGGGAGGCGCAGCGATCGCAAAGCAGATTCAAAA
>DATCAO010000162.1:0-7578 GCA_036512575.1 Puia sp. | reverse complement strand
AGCCGGTTGGAAAAAGAGGGTAAAATCCAACTCGTTCTTGGGGATGAAACCGTAGAAATCGCCCTTGAAGAAGTGGAAATCAGTAGTGAGGATGTTCCGGGCTGGATGGTTGCCACCAAAGGCCCCCTGACGGTAGCCCTGGATGTGACGGTTACGCCGGAGCTGGAAAGAGAAGGGAATGCCAGAGAACTGGTGAACCGGATCCAGAAAATCAGAAAGGACCAGGAATTTGAGCTGACGGACCGGATCAACGTACAAATCGGCGGTGCGCAAACATTAGAGGAGACAATAAGAGAATTTAATTATTATATTTGCGCGGAAATTTTGGCAGACAAACTCGATTTGGTTGCCGAAATCACCAATGGCACCCAAATTGAAGTTAATGACGTCCCTTTAACAGTGTTTGTCACAAAAAAAGCCTAACCATATGGCAATCAAGAAAAAACCGGTTAAAACCGCTAAAAAAGTGGAACCCAAAAAGGCCGCAAAACCGGCAGCCAAGAAAGTTGTTGCCAAAAAGCCGGTACCGGCAAAACCTGTAAAAAAGGAAAGTCCTAAAAAACACACACCTGTGGTAAAGAAAACTGTAGCGTCAGCGAGTAAGTCCGCCCATGCAAAACCATCAGCTCCGGCGAAAAAACCAGCCCCGGCTGCGGCTGCTTCTGTTTCAAAAAAACCGTCTCCTGTAACCGCCGCAAAAAAGCCCGCGGCTCCGGCACACCCGGTTAAACCAGCTCATGCTGCGCCAGTGGCCCACGCGCCGGCGAAACCGGTTCATCCCGTAGCTGCCGTAAAACCGGCTACAAAAGGCGAAGATAAAAAGCCTGTTTTCAAACAACAGGTGAAAAACACCAGTCCTGTAACCGTAAAACCAGAAGTTAAGAAACCGGCACCACCCCCGGTGAAGACGGTTAAAGTGGTTATACCAGAGATAAAGACAAAAACAGTTCGGAAATACGAACCTGAATTTACAAAATCAGTGCTGGATATTCACCAGCAGGATCAAACCGGACCGACCATGAGATATAGTGACGCAGAATTAGGCGAATTCAGGGACTTGATTTCAAAAAAACTGGATTCCGCCAAGAAAGAACTGGCCTACCTCCAGGGTCTGATTACCCGTCGTGATGAAATGGGCGGAGATGAAACGGATAACCGTTACATGACCATGGAAGACGGAAGTATGAGTATGGAGCGTGAGCAGCTGAGCCAGATGGCTAGTCGTCAGATTACTTTTATCGATCACCTGGAAAAAGCCATGATGCGGATCGAGAACAAGACCTACGGCATTTGCCGGGTAACCGGAAAGCTGATCGATAAGGCCAGACTGAAAGCAGTGCCTCATGCCACGCTCAGTATCGAAGCCAAGCAGACGATGAATAAATAATTTGGGCTTTGGGCCTGAGGCGGGAGGCATAACGCCTAACGCATAACGCCTAACGCTTAACGCTTAACGCGGAAGGCTTAACGCTTTTCGTTAATCGTGTATCGTTTATCGCGTATCGACATTCGATCCACGATCTACGATACACGATTCCCTGTTGTTCCAGATCTTCAAATCCTTAAATGCAATCCCGCCTTTTATTTATTTTGATGGCGCTGGCGCTGGGAGCAATACTCCCCATGCAGGCGGCCATCAATTCGCGCCTGGCTAAAACAGCCGGTAGTCCGGTGATGGCAGCATTTGTATCTTTTGCAGTAGGGACGCTCGCCCTGATGGTTTTTCTTTTGATTGCGGGTCAGTTTCAATTCCGTTTTATTTCTTCTTCATCACCCTGGTGGATATGGACCGGCGGTTTACTGGGAACTTTTTTTGTTGCGGGGATTGTGATACTTCTGCCGAGGCTGGGTGTGGTCTTATCTTTCAGCCTTGTGCTGGCCGGACAAATGTTTGCAGCGATCTTATTTGATCAGTTTGGATGGATGGGTGTTGCAGTCAGGGAAATTTCAATGGGAAAAATTATTGGAGCCCTTTTGCTGATTGTGGGCGTTGTGTTGATCAGGAAGTATTAGATAAGAGATAACAGATAACAGATCACAGATGACCGTCCAATAATTGACTTCCATACTCTCATACTCCCATACTCCCACACTTGCCTTACCGGATTTCCTGCATATCCACAAGTCGTTTATAAAATCCATTCTGCGAAACCAACTCCTCATGTGTTCCTCGTTCCACAATGACGCCTTTCTGTAGTACGATGATTTCATCTGCATGACGGATGGTGCTGAGCCGGTGTGCGATCACCACGCAGGTCCTGTTCTGCATCATATTATTTATCGCATCCTGCACAAGGCGTTCACTTTCCGTATCGAGGGAAGAAGTGGCTTCATCCAAAATCAGGATGGGCGGGTTTTTCAACACGGCGCGCGCGATGGTAATCCTTTGCCTTTCACCGCCACTCAGTTTGGAACCCCGGTCCCCGATATTGGTCTGGTAACCGTTTTCTTTGAGGCTGATGAACTGGTGGGCGTTGGCCACACGTGCGGCCTGTTCAATATCTTCCAGTGAGGCATCGGGTGTACCCAGTGCGATATTGGATACAATCGTATCATTAAATAAAACAGGTTCCTGAGTTACAATACTCATCTGGCTACGAATAGCATGCAGTGAATAATTTTTTATGTTGATCCCGTCAACAAGCAGTTCTCCACCCGTCACGTCGTGAAATCGCGGGATCAGGTCGGCTAGCGTAGACTTTCCGGCTCCGGAAGATCCCACCAGTGCGATCGTTTTTCCTTTAAGAATCCTGAGGTTGATTTGATGCAACACTTCCACACCATCAAAAGCAAAACTTACATTTTTGAATTCTATCGATTCATTGAATGAAGTGATCGGCTTCGGATTCGCGGGCTCGGTGATCACATTATCTGCGTGTAAAATATCCTCGATCCTTTTAATTGCAGCCGTTCCCCGCTGGGCATTATAAAATGCGGTGGACAAAGATTTGGCGGGATTAATGATTTGCGTGAAAATGGCGATATATGCGATAAAACCTTCGGCCTGCAGTGCAAACTTGTGACTGAGTATCATTTGTCCCCCAAAAAAAAGTATACAACAGAGCACTATCACACCCAGTAATTCCGACATCGGTGAAGCCATATCTCTCCGGAAAATAATTTTATTCCGGACATGATTCAGGTAATTATTGGTTTTGAAGAATTTCGACCGCAGCAGATTTTCTGCATTGAACGCTTTAATTACGCGGAGGCCGCCCAGGGTTTCATCCAGGATAGACATCAGTGTGCCCAGTTGTTCCTGTGCTATGCCGGATTGTTTTCTGAGGGAGCGGCTGACGCGCCCGATGATGAATCCGGTCAGTGGCAGCAGAACAAATAAAAATATGGAAAGCGGGGGGCTGAGGAAGACAAGGGTGGCGAGGATAACGAGTATGGTCAGTGGTTCACGGAAAATGCCTTCCAGAGTGCTGATCACGCTCCACTCAATATCATTGACATCGTTACTCATTCTGCTGATGATATCACCTTTGCGTTGTTCAGTAAAAAAGCCCAGCGGTAATTCCAGAATCTTGGAATACAGGTCGGCCCGCAGGCGGCTCAGCACACGGTTGCGCATGGGCCCCATGATGCGGTAAGACAGATAAAGAAAAAAGTTTTTAAAGAAAATCGAAAGGATGATGATCACGCAAATGGCACCCAATGCATAGGCAGCACCGTGGTCGCGGATCAGGATACCAAGATGATATTTGATATATTCTAATACGCTGGAGGCGGAAAAACTCAGGCTGGGCATCTTATCCACCATTTTCTCTTTGCCAAAGAGAAGTTGCAGGAAGGGAACCAGCATGGTCAGGGAAACCAGCGAAAATAAAACAGAAAGCAGGTTGACAACAAAATATAATACAACGTATCGCTTCTGATCACTCAGGTATTTCAGAATGGTCGAAAATCTTTTCATTATTTCTGGATGGTGCGTAAACCCGTAAATTTACACTGAAATCGGCAATGATATGAAAGAAGGTAAACGGCAAAAACAGGTCAGTGCACTATTGTTAGAAGAATTGAACAGGATTTTTCAAAAGCTGGGGCTGAATATGATCCAGGGTGGGATGGTCTCGATTTCATCTGTAAAAATCACTCCGGATCTGTTTGAAGCCCGGGTTTACCTGAGTTTTTACCAGGTGGCCAAACCGGATGAAGCATTAAAGCTAATTGAAGACCGGGCCTGGGAAATCAAGAGGGACCTGGTGAGTTCCATCCGAAACCAGTTAAGAAGTATGCCACAACTTACTTTTTACATTGATGATTCGCTGGCGTATGTAGAGAAGATGGAAACCCTGTTTCGTGAGATCAATGAAACCAAACCGGATACCGGGTCTGAATCCTGAATTAAAATATCTGTAGTGAAGTTTCTTTTCGCCTGGCGTTATTTTAAAGCAAAAAAATCGACGAATGCCATTAACATCATTTCCTGGGTTAGTGTCAGCGCGATTATTCTCGGAACGGCTTCCCTGATTGTGGTGATGAGTGTATTCAACGGGCTGGAACAGCTGGTCCGCTCATTGTATTCATCGTTCTACACGGATGTCCGTATTTCCCCTTCTTCCGGAAAAATCATGCGGGTTCCCGTTGCCAGCCTCGTGAAACTGTCGCAAACCCCCGGCGTTGTCGGTTATGCATTAACGATAGAAGATCAGGCCCTGCTTCAATATAATAACAGCCTGCAGCCGGTGATGCTGAAAGGGGTGGATGATCACTATAAAAACATTAACGGCCTGTCCCAAAATATATTCAAAGGAGAATACCAGTTGGGGAGTCCTGAGCTTCCTGCCGCAGTCTTGGGATCGGGTGTGGAGAACGCGCTGGAATTGGAAGCCGACCGGTCCCTGACGCCCATCACGGCTTATCTCTTCAGGAGTGGTTATATAAATCCTGCTGATCCGGAATCGGCGGTTCGATCCGAACCCCTTCTGCCTTCGGGAACATTCAGGATCCAGGAAGATTTTGATGATCGTTATGTCATTACCAACCTGGGATTCATGCAACGGATGATGGGATTGGATTCCAACCAGTACGGCGCGATTGAAATAGCCGTTCGGGGTGGTTCAGCGGGCAGGGAATTGAAATCTTCCTTACAGGCTGTTTTTGGCCCGGGCTTCCTGGTTCAGACAAGGGATGAGCAAAACCAGACTTTTTTTGGTGTCATGAAAATGGAGAAATGGGTAATATATATTGTGCTGACCATAATCCTGATCGTAGCCGCCTTTAATATGGTTGGCGCCTTAACCATGTTGGTTTTTGAAAAGAAAAAGGACATCCAGGTATTGAAAGCCCTAGGAGCCGACAACCGGCTCATCCGGCAAATATTTATGAATGAGGGCCTTTTGCTGGGCATCCTGGGCGGCAGCATTGGCTTCGGTCTGGCGATTTTGCTTTGCTGGATGCAGGTAAACCTGAAACTGGTTCCATTGCGCGGGAATTTCCTGATTGACTATTATCCCGTAAAACTAATCCCCGGAGATTTTATTCTGGTGGGAACTACCATACTCATTGTGGTGCTGCTGGCCTCCTGGCTGCCGGCGAGAAAAGCCGCACTGCAGCCTTTTGAATTAAAAAGCTGAAGGAAAGTATGGGAGTATGGGAGTCTGGAAGTATTTTTCACTTTTAACAACAGACTCTCATACTCCCATGCTCCCGTACTCCCATATTTTCCTCATACTTGTTAAAAGTCTCCGATAGTTTCGGGAATTTGTGCGAGAGCGCGGCTGAGCTGTTCGTCGCTTGGGGCAATGCCGTGCCAGCTGTGGTCATTTTCCATAAAATCAACGCCCTTGCCCATAATGGTGTGCATCAGGATACCTATGGGCTGCCCTTTTCCGGTCAGGGACCTGGCTTCCCTGAGGGTTGCCAATATTTCATCCATATCATTTCCATTGGTTTCCAACGTTTTCCATCCAAATGCATCAAACTTTTGCCGGATATTACCGAGGTTCATCACCTTATCGGTTGTACCGTCTATCTGCTGGTGGTTCCAGTCGACCGTGGAAATAAGGTTATCTACTTTATGATGGGATGCAAAAAGAAGGGCCTCCCAGATCTGGCCTTCATCCAGTTCTCCATCCCCGTGCAGGGAAAAGACAATATTTGAATCCTTATTGAGTTTTTTAGTAAGGGCCGCACCAATTGCCGCGCTCATTCCCTGACCCAGGGAGCCGCTGGCGATACGAATACCGGGCAGGTGTTCGTGGGTGGCGGGATGACCCTGCAAACGGGAATTCAGTTTCCGGAAGGTGGCCAGTTCTTTCACATCAAAATAGCCCGACCGTGCAAGGGTAGCATAAAAGACAGGGGAAATATGTCCGTTGCTGAGGAAAAATATGTCTTCATTTTTACCATCCATTGAAAAATGGGGATCATGTTTCATGATCTCAAAATAAAGCGCGGTAAAAAAATCCGTGCAACCCAGCGAACCTCCGGGATGTCCACTGTTTGCACCATGTACCATTCTCAAAATATCTCTTCTGATTTGTGAAGCAATTCCTTTTAAATCAGCCATATAAAATGATTTATTCTGAAGTGCGCAAAGCTAATGGAATTTATTTACCGTTGCCCGGGAACATATTAAACTTTTGTTCTAACTTGCTTGTTCATGCGCTCAGTGACATTATAACATTGCTCGTCGGAACATCTTGAATCTCAACATTCTAACCTGAACGTACGCATAACGGGATAAGGCTTGATTTTGGCAATGACTGATTTTATTTAATGTAAACCGAGGTCCATGTTTGATGTATTACTTTCCCTGTCTATTTCATTTACCATTACTTTTCTGGCCATTCCGGTGATCATCAATGTCGCGGAAATGAAAAAGCTGTACGACATGCCTGATGCGCGTAAGATTCATATGGTTGCCATTACCCCTTTAGGCGGTATCGGCATTTTTGCCGGATTTGTTTTCGGTTGTTTGTTGACGATAAATTTCAAATTCGCGTCCGAGTTTCAATATTTCATTGCGGCCACGATGGTCATTTTCTTTTTGGGGCTGAAAGATGATATCCTGGTGTTGTCTCCTATCAAGAAATTCATCGGACAGGTTCTCGCGGCCTTCCTGATTATTTATTATGGCAGGATTCAGATCAGAAGTATGCACGGATTTTTCGGTATCCATGAATTACCGGAGATGTTCAGTCTGCTGCTTTCCTATTTTTCAGTTATTGTAATCATCAATTCCTTTAATCTGATTGACGGGGTGGATGGGCTGGCGGCTACGCTGGGTCTGATGTCGTCAGCCTTTTTCGGGATTTATTTTTTACGAACAGGCAATATGGATCCTTATTATGTTCTTGCCTTTTCTCTTTGCGGCAGTTTACTGGCCTTCCTGATTTTCAATTTCCAGCCCGCGAAAATATTTATGGGCGACACGGGTTCGTTGCTCATTGGCACCGTGAATGCGATATTGGTATTGAAATTTATTGATCCGGGAGACGGTCCGGAGTCGGTCAATCCGATCACATCCTCCCCGGCTATCGGATTTACCATTCTCATGATACCGCTGCTGGATACCCTTCGCGTATTTGCCATCCGCATTTTCAAACGCCGTTCTCCATTCAGTCCCGA
>DATCAO010000161.1:0-4548 GCA_036512575.1 Puia sp. | reverse complement strand
CGCGGGCCAGGCTCACGGACAAGCATACCCGATTTTAAAATAATTTTTGTGAACCCGTAATCGAGCCAGAGCTCAAAATAGTCGGTCGTTCGCGCATGGGGGCGCTGCATGCGGATATCGGCTGTGATAAATTTGGGTAATCCGAAAAGACAGAAGGCCTGGTCTATGAGATGGGCACCGAGGTCAAACAGTATACCGCTGCCCGGTGAATTTTCCTCACGCCAGGCTCCGGGTTTTTGTTCAGCGCGATACCGGTCGTAATGTGCTTCGAATTCAACGATATCGCCCAGCAGATTGTCTTTCAACAATTGACGGATCGTCAGGAAATCTGAGACGTAGCGCCGGTTCTGATAAACGCTCAGGATGCGATTCTTTTTTGCTGCCTGGGCGATCAGTTTTTTTGCATCTTCAGAATTTATTGTGAAAGGTTTTTCCAGCAGAACGTGTTTGCCGGCTTCCAGGGAGCGGAAAGCATAGTCGTAATGCGAATCGTTCGGCGTCGTGATCACGATAAGTTCCAGGCTTTCATCGGCAAGCATCTCGTCCAGACTTCGGACGTTATGCACGGAAGGATATTTTTCCTTTGCTGAATCCCCATGCCGCTGCAGGATGGTTCGCAATTCGTACTCAGGAAGTGTAATGATAAAAGGCAGGTGCATAAATTGAGCTGCTGCACCGTATCCGACAACGCCCGTCTTCATAATATCATTTTTGAATTCCGAAGATAAGCCGGAAGCCCGGATGAATCAGAGTGAATTCAAAAATTTCATCAGCTGTGTTCTTTGTTCTATGTTCAGTTGCGTGAATGCCTGCTTGGATTTTGCTGCTTCCCCGCCGTGCCAGAGTATGGCTTCTTCTATCGTTCGGGCACGACCATTGTGCAGATAAAAAGCAGTACCGGTGGTTCTTTGCAGCTGGCCGAGTCCCCAAAGGGGTTGTGTTCTCCATTCTCTTCCGGTGGCCAGAAAGTCCGGACGGTTGTCAGACATGAGCAGGGAGTCTTCTCCAGACTGTATCATTTTTTGCGCGTTTGTTGTTGTAAAGTTTTGAGCCTCAGCGGATAATTGTGTAAACAATAAAACCAGGCACAGGGGTATTACATGTTTCATGCCGCAAAAAAAGCATATTCCTCCTGAAACGGGTTACGGTATCCGTAAATGCATTTTCACAATGCGGAAAAAACAGGACAGCCATAGTTTTAAAAAAATTCAGCATCTTTATCCTTAAAATAAAAATCAGTTATGAAATTGATAAACATGGGCGTAGCCCTAATGCTGACAGTTACAGGTATCAGTGTGAGCCAGGCCCAGACGGCCGACGATATCGTGAACAAATATGTTGAAGCCATCGGCGGCAAGGATAAACTGGCCCAGATCAAAACCAAGTCGATAGAAAGTACAACCCAGGTGATGGGTAATGAGGGCCCCAGTTCCATAAATATTATCGACGGTGTGGGTTATAAGGTGATGTCGGAAATCAACGGACAGACTTTTATTACCGCCTATTCAGATAAGGGCGGATGGCAGGTAAACCCCTATGCCGGAGCAGCCACACCGACACCCTTACCTGAAGAATTGTACAAACAGGGCAGGTCGGTACTGGACATTACAGGACCATTATACAATTATGCGGCAAAGGGTAATAAGGTTGAACTGCTGGGCAAGGAGGGAAATGACTATAAGCTGAAAATAACTTCCAAAGACAGCGTTGAAATCACGGCGTATATCGACGGTACAACCTATTATATGAACAAGGTAGTCGCTTCTGCGTCTATGATGGGCCAGACGATGGAAGTCACGACAACTTTTTCTGATTATAAAAAAGGAGACATGGGACTCGTGTTCGCCTATAATGTGGAAATCAGTTATGGCGGACAATTTAATGTAGCCACCACCATCAAGAAAATTGAAATCAATAAAACCATCGATCCGGCCATCTTCCTGATGCCGAAGTCGTAAATTCCTTCCGGAACGCATTTTGGCCTCTCATTTACACGGGGGGCTTTTTTATTATTTGATCTCAGGCTTTGATCGCAGAAATGGGCTGTTTTGTCGCATAGCTGACCCATACTAGCAGGAAATGCGGAGATTGCACTCGTTATGGATGATATAAACAAGCGCTGGTACCGTTCAAAATTTGCCGTGGTCATTTTCCATGTTCTCGCCTGGTTGTCGTTGTTTTCATTACCCCTTTTGAGTCACCGGGAATCGGAACAGGGTCTGAACTGGAAAGCGGTACTCAATATGCGTTCTCTGGTTTTCAACTCTAGCAGTGTCGCCTTTTTCTACCTGAACTCACTCCTCCTGATCCCCAGATTTCTAAATCGGAAAAAAATTGGCATATATGTTATTCTCCTGATGGGCCTTTTTGTCGGTTATCTGAATCTATTGAATCTCGTTCCCATGGAGGGGCATAAACGCGAGTACCAGCAGTTTTTCTTTTTTGCTCTTTTCGCTTATTTGTTTTTCTGGGCTATGAGCACGGTATACTGGTTTGTGGCAGATAAAATCCGAACCGAACAGATGCTCAAGGAAAAAGAGAATGAAAATCTGAAAACGGAACTTTCATTCCTGAGATCGCAGGTGAGTCCGCATTTTTTGTTCAATGTGCTGAACAATATGGTGGCCATGGCCCGTCTCAAATCGGATCTGCTCGAGCCTTCGTTGATCCGTCTGTCCGGACTGATGCGTTATATGCTCTATGAATCTGATGATGCTTCGGTTACACTTCTCCGTGAAACAGAGTATGTGAACAGTTATATCGAACTCCAGAAAATCAGATATGCCAAATCACTATGTATTAAAGTTGATATGGATCCAGGAGATAACCAGCTCATTGAACCCATGTTGCTGATACCTTTTATTGAGAATGCATTTAAACACGGAACCGGCACTGTCACGGATCCGGTGATTGATATATCACTAAAAATATCTGATGGACTGATTGATTTCCGGGTTAAGAATAAATTCGATCCTGCAAATGAAGAAATAAAAGACACGGTTTCCGGAATCGGATTACCCAATGTAATCCGGCGCCTCAATTTGTTATACGATCAGAAACATATGCTCAGCATCAATAAGGAAAACGGCTGGTTTACTGTATCACTCCAAATAAAATTGCATTAAATGAAATGTATTGCGGTAGACGATGAACCACTTGCCCTGGCCCTCCTGCAGGATAATATCCGCCAGGTGCCCGGCCTGGAACTCGTCGCATCATGCAGTACCGCGATTGAAGCGCTGAAGGTGTTGAACGAACAGGAAGTGGATTTGGTCTTTCTTGATATTCAAATGCCGGGCCTTACGGGAATTCAGCTTCTCCAGTCGCTTTCCATTAAGCCGATGGTGATCCTCATTACTGCTTATGAAAAATATGCCCTGGAGGGATTCAACCTGGATGTGATCGACTATCTCGTAAAACCAGTTCCCTTTGAACGTTTCCTCAAGGCCTGCAATAAAGCCATTGATTTTTATCGCCTGAAAAAAAATGTGTCGACGGAATCCCAGACATGGCCCGAATATTTCTTTGTGAATGCGGAATACGGATTGGTAAAGATTGTTTTTTCCGATATCCGACTGATTGAAGGACTGAAGGACTACTTAAAAATTCACCTCGGAGATACAAAACCTATGATCATCCGGATGAGCCTGAAAGCGATCGAAGAAAAACTGCCGCCAGGAAAATTTTTCCGTATCCACAAATCTTATATCATTTCCGTAAAACATATTACAACCATTCGAAAAAATTCCGTATTCCTGGGCGAATTGGAACTCCCGCTGAGCGACTTGTACAAAGAAGATCTTATGCGGGAGATCGGCCAGGGAAACAAATGAACCCATATTTGGTCGCGGGATTTTAACCACTCGTCTCAATTACTAAGAAAAATCCGGGTAACGGGATTAGTTTTACATCACAAATTAATATTATGAAAAAGTGGTCGCTGTTGTTGGTAATTCTTGCCGGGGTTTTCTCATCAAAAGCCCAGTTTCCCGGAGGCGGTGGGAAGGGTGCTCCTAATATGGGGCATATTTATGGAAAGGTTGTGGATAGTGCCGGTAAACCCATTCCGGACGCGACGGTGATGCTACTGCATAATAAATATGATTCTGTCACGAAAAAATCCAAGCAGGTTTTATTGAAGGGATCTCCCACTACATCAAACGGAGAATTCAGTTTTGAAGACCTCCCTATTTTCGGGCAGCTCAAATTGAAAATATCCGCTACAGGATTTAAGCCCTATGAAACGACCGTATCTTTCCAAATGAAAATGCCACCCGGTGGCGTGCCGAAAAACGTAACAGACCCGGCACAGGCCGTCAATGCGATGAGCAGTGCGATCAATGGTTTTGACAAAGATCTTGGAAATATAAAAATGACTGTTGATGTGGCCCAGCTTCAGGCCGTAGTGGTAACTGCTACCAAGGCCACCCTGAAAATGGATATCGATAAAAAAGTATATAATGTGGAAAAGGACATAGTAAATGCAGGAGGCACGGCGATGGACGTAATGAAAAACGTACCTTCTGTAAACGTTGATATTGATGGAAA
>DATCAO010000160.1:0-4220 GCA_036512575.1 Puia sp. | reverse complement strand
TGTTCATCGATGAAATTCATCGTTTAAGCACCGTGGTAGAAGAATACCTCTACTCGGCGATGGAAGACTACCGGCTGGATATTATGATCGATACGGGCCCCAATGCGCGCAGTATCCAGCTCAGCCTGAATCCATTCACCCTGATCGGTGCCACTACGCGCAGCGGCCTCCTGACGGCCCCGCTTTTATCCAGGTTCGGCATTAAGTCACGTCTCGAATATTACGATCATGCCACACTGCAGAAAATTATCCAGCGCTCTGCGTCCATACTGAATACCAAAATCACTTCAGACGCTTCCGAGGAAATTTCAAGACGCAGTCGTGGTACTCCCCGAATTGCAAATGGCCTGCTGAGAAGGGTACGCGATTTTGCACAGGTGCTTGGCAACGGCGTCATTGATATGGGCATCACCAAACATGCTCTCGGCGCGCTGAATGTAGACGAACACGGTCTGGACGAAATGGACAACCGCATCCTGGCCACCATCATCGAAAAATTCAAAGGCGGTCCGGTCGGCCTCAATACCATCTCCACGGCTGTCGGCGAAGAAGCCGGCACGATCGAAGACGTGTACGAACCCTTCCTGATACAGGAAGGATTTCTCATGCGCACGCCACGTGGAAGAGAAGCCACACCCAAAGCTTACGAACATCTTGGGAAAAAACATTCTTCATCGGGAGGTCCGACTTTATTCTAATATTATCTTGGCGGTTGACGGTTGACGGTTGACGGTTGGCGGTTGAACGTTCAGCGTTAAGCGTTAGGCGTCAGGCGTTTTTCCTCCTGGTGTTTCCAGAGATCCTGAAAAAAAGCACTCCTGCTTTTTAATTCCGTAAAGGTTCCTTCATCAACAATATGCCCTTCTTTCAGCACATATACATAATCGAAGTAACTCAGCAGGTATAACCGGTGCAGACTGGAAACCACGGCCTTATTTTTATACTCCTCAAACATTTTTTCATAAATCTGAATTTCTGTTTTGGGATCCACACTGCTGGTGGGCTCATCCAGTAAAATGATGTCGCTGCTTTTTGCAGCCAGTATACCACGGGCCAGGGCAAGCCTTTGTTTCTGGCCGCCAGACAGGTTTACTCCTTTTTCCATGATGTTAGACTGCAGGCCATTCGGCAATTGTTTCACCACTTCAGAAAAATGAGCAGTGTCGCAGACTTCTAATATCTCCTGTTCCTCAAAAGGAAGGCCCAGCGTGATATTGTGTTCAATCGTGTTTTCAAAAATTTCCGGTTCCTGTGGAAACAGGGTTACGGAGTCGGCAAAACTCGCTGCGGAATATTCCTTTTGATCGACTAGAATTTCCAAACCAGGCTGCGCTTCATACAATCCCCTCAGCAAAGCCATCAGGGTACTCTTTCCTGATCCGCTTTCCCCGATCATGGCTATGCGCTTTCCTCTCTGAATCGTAATATGTATGTCGTGCAGGCTTTGTGCCTTTTCTTGTGAGGAAAAAGTTTCTTTGTGCGAAAAATTCAGATTTTGTATTGAAATCGTATTCCAGCGCCGGGGCAGTTCCAAAGCTGCGTCCGGGAGATGCTGTTTTTTGTATGCTTCCGGAATAAACCTGGCTGTCTGCACATTGGTATCGTACTGAACGATCTGCGTATACTGCCAGGCGATATCATGAAACACACTGGTAAAAGAATTGACAAATCCCAGCAGGGCAACAAGATTTCCCACCATGAAAATCTTGCCGGGCTCCCAGTGCTGATAAATATATCCAACCACCGTGATCACATAGATGAGCGCCACCAGTGTATCGGCAATAAACCATTTCCACTCATTAATCCGTACCGTTCGCATAAACGGATTAAACACTTCCTTTACCCGGTTCATCAAACCGTGTTCCATTCTCTTTTCCAACCTGAGTGTTATCACGGTATTGATATTGGCCAGGCTGTCGAACAGGGTGCTGGATACCACATGTTCTTTCTCATTGGTTTCATCGACTGCTTTTACAAAAGGTTTATCGAATTTGAAAATCACCCAAACGGTTAACAAACCCAGCGCCACACCAATGCCCCCAAATAAAGGTGAGAAGATCAGCATGGCAATAAAGGAAGAAAAAAACTTGGTCAGCGCATACAGGTACATGAAACCGTTTTGAAAAAACTCCTTCAGTGCTTCATAAGCTTTCCGGATGCGGTTTATGGTTGAGCCGCTGTGATGATCCTGATGCCATTTCACAGGAAGGTGCAGGGTCTGGTGGTATAATTCCTGCAGAAAATTCCGACTCAGGTTGAAGGCCAGCCTGCGTTCCATCACCCTGGCCGGACCATGAAATCCCCATTCTGTCAATTTCAGGGCCATATAAGCAATAGCGTAGAGCCAGGTATAATGCAGTAAACCAGCCCCCTGTTGCTGCAGTGCGTTGATAAACCAGCCGAACAATAGGGGATACATTGCAAAAACGCAGCCCGCCAGTATGAACAGGGAATATACCCCTACGTACTGTTTTTTTTCCTGGCGCGCGTATCTCCAGGCCGTTCTCATGAGTGATATGTAAGGATTTGTCATTTTCAATCACAAAGATCGAGAAAAGAAAGTATGGGAGTATGGGAGTACGGGTGTGGAAATGTGGAGGTGTGGAAGTGAAACTTAATAAAAATATCAGCAATAACTATTAACAATTGACAATTAAAAGGGGAAGTCCACTTTCACGCTGATATTTCTGCCCATATTATAAATCCCGTGATGAGGGATGGGGCTCGTGGGATAGGGTTCAAAATATTTCAGCCGGCTGAGGTGATCCTGGTAAACGACATCAAAAATATTATTGGCAAACAGGTAAATATTAAACAGGAGTTTATTATTCTTATTCGTGAAACCTGCGCCGACGCCTGCATCGATCAGGGTATATCCTGGTGTCGGGGTTTCCGTATTGTCTGCCAGGTACACGCGATTCTGAGGCCCCGAAAAAGCGGCCGCCAGTTTCACAAATCCATTCACGAGGTGCAAATTTTTATCGGTGAAGTCATATTGAAGTTCAGAAATTCCATGCAGGGGCGGGATATTGGGCAGGTAGCGCGTGGAATCCGTTATGGGTTTTCCTGGAGAAGACAACAGGTTACCATACACCAGCGACAATGTGTTTTCAAAATGCAGATGTTCGATCAGATGGATATCTATACTCAGTTCACCCCCATATAACGCTGCTCTTCCCTGTCGATACTGATACACATCATTTCCTTGCCGAGTGGAATCCGTCCCATCCGCATTTAATATTTTTTCATTGAAAATATAGTTGGTGATGGAATTATAAAACACGCTAAAATTAATCACTGCAATTTTTGAACTGAAATTCAGTCCAAGGTCTTCCTGCACATTATATTCAGCATTGAAATCCGGATTGCCAACCTGGTAAATGCCGGTTCCCGGATGCACACCATTGGCTGAAATCTCAGAAATGTTTGGCGCGCGGTATCCTCTGGAAACATTGGCTTTGCCTGACCAATTATTGGAGAAGGAATATGTTATCCCGAGACTTCCGGAATATCCTGAAAATATTTTGTGATAATAGGGAAAGGCCTGGTACGCGCCTGCGGTGTCCGGTCCATATACCGGCGTATCATAATCGATACCGTTGGACTGGGTATACATCTCCTGATTGGTAAAAGACCGGCTGTCGAATCGTAATCCTCCGGCCAAATCAAGTTTGCCGAAAGATTTCTTGACCATGGCAAATGGTCCGATATCAAACTGGTTAAAAGAAGGAATGATGAATTCGGTTCCGTTGGTGGCGGTATTTTGCTGATACATGCCATTCAAACCCGTCGTTATATCCCAGCCATCGAGGGATGGAAAATAATATTTCACATCATACACATAAGAATTCAATTGCAGATACAGTCCGGGAACGTCTGGCTGCTGAGGGTGACTGTATTCCCTGCGCACACTGCGTTCAAAACCCAGATCTACGGAAAGCCTGCCTGTACCCAATGCAAAATTATTTGTTGAATACGCATGGAAGAGCTGTACGTGTTGGTGTAACGGAGTGATCGCATAACTGTGCAGTTCCTGATTGGTTACCACCGGCCGGTACGTATCGGAATCGGTGATCTGTTTGGTGAACTGCCGGGTCGTGGAATCCCGGCTGCCATCGGGTATTTCCTGGAGGTCATCGAACATGGAAATATTCAGGTGCGCATAACCGAAAGCCCGGTGCAGACCAAGAGATATCGTTGCATCATTTTCCTTAAATGCT
>DATCAO010000159.1:0-21546 GCA_036512575.1 Puia sp. | reverse complement strand
CGGTATAAAAAAGAAATGGCAGCGAATGGGAAAAAATAACTTCACAACTACGATCAGTTGTGAAGTTATTTTTCATATTAATGCAGAGATTTCCATGTGGCAAATTCCATTTCGAATTTGATTTCGCCTTTTCCATGCAGTCCATTCTCCTTCCAGCCCGCATTCCGGTAAAATAATTCTGCACGGGTATTGGGAGCTGTCCCCAGCCAGACCTTTTCTTTCGTCATGCTGAAATACCATTCCAGCATCATCGCGTGCAGTTTTTTTCCAATACCCTGATGCTCAAAATCCGGCAGCACAAACAATGCCCAGATATTATGTTCCATCAGGTCCGCTATGGCAAATCCGACAATTTCATTCTGAACCTCGCAAACCCAGCCCCTGCCCCGCTTTTCAATATATTCCGTACAGTCGGCATCCGTTACCATCCCGGGATCCGATAGGATATTTTCATTCACCTCATGCCGGACTTTTTGAATCTGAGGAATATCGTTTGTTTCTGCCCGCCGGAATACCATGTTTTATTTTTAAAGCCGAAAGAGGAAGCAATGGAAATTTCCAATTGATCCGGAAACCTGATTTATCTTTACTTCAGATTGCTTAAAACTTTTCTTTTGGAAAAGATCATTTGTTTAACTCCTCGTTTAAAAATAAGAAATCTACGGGAATCCGATCTGGAAGCCTTTCATCAATACCGATCCAACCCAGATATAACCAGATACCAGGGTTTTAACACTTTTACCCTGCAGCAATCAAAGGATTTTATTGCTGAACAATCCAATAACCTGCGCATCATTCCTGGAGAATGGGCGCAATATGGTATTGAAAATATCAGTGACGAAGAACTTGTGGGAGATTGCGCTCTCTATCTTCAAATGGGAGATTCTCGAATTGCTGAAATAGGAATTACCATTTCGCATCTGCATCAGCGACTGGGTTATGCAAAAGAAGCCATGCAGGGTTTAATTCATTTTTTATTCCGGGAAAAAGGAATACACCGGATTGTTGAAACGGTGGATTCAGAAAATATCGCTTCCATTCAAATGCTGAAAAGTTTATCCTTCCGTGAGGAGGCCCACTTTATCGAAAGTGTTTTCTTCAAAGGTAAATGGGGTAGTGAGTACCAGTTCGCCCTGCTGAAAAACGAATGGGTGGGCAGTGGATTCCCAAAAAATTAATAACCAGTGGTTCAATCTTTTAAACAATCAGTTTTTACCAAAAATAAATACCCTCCAATTTACGCCAACCACTCGTTCTTTATCTACTTTTACTTATCTCTCCCTTTTCGGAATACTGACTGCTTTTGTGATCTCTCATTACTGTTGTCAAACATACCCCCTGAAGAACGATCAGACGATCCGTCTTAAATGAAATTCGTTTTTTCATTTCTAAATCAACAAATATGTTAGTCATCGCACAACACAACATTCAGGATCCAAAAACATTCTGGTCTACAGCTCAAAGTCTCAATGCCATGATGCCTGAAGACCTCAAATTGCTCAGCGTTTTTCCATCAAAGGACATGAAATCCGGAACCTGTATCTGGGAAGCATCATCGGCTGATTCCGTTCAACAGTTTATCGATAAACATGTCGGCCATGTTAGTAAAAATTATTGTTATGAAGTGGATGAAGTAAATGCCATGGGGATGCCGAAGAGGACCCTGGAAGCCACATTGTAATTCTGACTCACCGAATACTGCGATCTGCGATACCTGTATACATACCGCATATGGTGTTTTGTGCCCGTTTACTTGATTTAACAGGAAATTTTACTCCAAAAAACCTGAATTTCTGAGCGGGTCATCTTCGGCAGGTCTCAGGGGACCCGGTATTACCGTTCAAGGATACTAAAAAAGCCCTGTAAACCGTTTAGTTTAAAGCCCGAATACCGGGTTTCTCTAAATCCAAGATCATGAAAAACCAGATGCTTTTTATCTGTGTTACCCTCGCCTGCGCATCCTGCAGCTCAACCAATCTGATGTCGCTCAGTGTGATGGAACCAGCACCTGTTTCCCTGCCTGCCGGTATAAAAACTGTTGCTGTTGTAAACAGGACCCAGGCTTCACAGGCTACACAGGGCATTGACGCAATGCATAAAGTGCTCTCTCTCGAAACCAATGATTTGCAGAAAGCCGGTGCCAAAGCGAGTATGAATGGTCTTTCGGATGAACTGCTGAAAAACAACCGCTTTACCGACGTCAAACCGTTGAGCCTGGATCTGCGTTCTTATGGAGCAGGCATCTTCCCTTCGGCTTTGCCCTGGGACAGCGTGGACCGGATCTGCGGTCAAAGCAATACCGACGCGCTTTTCTCCCTCGAATTGTTCGATACAGAATCAAAAATTAATTATGGAGCCACCCCGGCCAATATCAATGTCGGACTGGCCAATATTCCCGCTGTTGAACACCACGTGAATATGACGACATCCGTAAAAACAGGGTGGCGCATTTATGACCCGGCTACCCGTACTATTCTAGATGAATATGTGATCAACCGCGATATTTCTTCTTCCGCTTCCGGCATTAACCCTGCCGTGGCCGCATCAGCGCTGAACGGCCGCATCGAAGCCGTTAAGGACGTCAGCACCCAGGCCGGACAGGCTTATGCAGCACGCATCCTGCCCTACTGGATCCGAGTTTCCCGGGATTATTTTGTTGGAGGAAATGATAATTTCGCGACTGCCAAACGTAAAGCACAGGCAGGCAACTGGGACGGAGCCGCAGCCATCTGGAAACAGGAGACCAAAAATCCCGATGGGAAACTGGCCGGCAGGGCATGTTATAATATGGCCATCATTTCTGAAATAAACGGCAACCTGGACGAAGCCATTCAATGGGCACAGAAATCCTATGAGGATTACAAAATCAGGCTGGCCTTGAATTACCTGAATATTTTAAATTACAGGAAACGTCAGAATGATCTTTTGAAAAGCCAGTCCGTCGCCAACATCAGCCAATGATTAAGGACGATATTTGCATTCACTTATCTTTATAGTGATGCAAACGGGTCTTTATGAATTTAAAAGTGACCTCTTCCCAGATCGCTGACAGTATTGACATTAAACCATTCCGGGCTTCTTATTATGCGACCACCCACTATGGTGATACCGACGAATTATTTTATCTCGTAGAAAAAGATAAATACCTCTATGTATTTAAATATGGAATCGTTTGTTTTCTGGGTTATTCGGAAGAAGAAATCTCAACTTTTTTCCAGATCATCGAACCGTTTTGCAAAAATCTCTTCAACCAGCGCCTGAGTGATGAATTTGACATCGAAACCGAAGCGCCAGCCATTAATTATGGTTACAATAAAATTGAAATCCCCTCACCGGATACGGAGGAACTGCGCTTGATCATGCTCAACGTGTCCCAAAGTGTAGCCCTGGATTATTACAACCAGCAGACCAATTCCCTCCTGGAAGAAACCAACTCCTATACCCAGCTGCTGGAAAGAAGAGGCCGCATCAATATGGGCGGTGTCAAATTGAAAAAATATATCGGCCGTACGCTGAACCTGAAAAACAGGATCTCTGCAAATCTTTACATTTTCGATTCACCCGAAGAAACCTGGGAAAATGAGAATTTGAACAAACTGGACATCGGGCTTAAAAAAACCTTCGACCTCCAGGCTCGTTTCCGCACCATCCAGGAAGGTCTGGGCATCGTGAAAGAAAATATGGAACTCTTCAAAGACCTGCTGCAAAACCGAAACAGCATCACCCTCGAATGGGTGGTGATCATCCTGATCCTGGTGGAAGTGGTAAATATCTTTATCCGGAACCCAAAGGGATAGGGGTTCCGGTTCTACATTCATTCCATACAAACTCGTGCTTGGTTCATACGTTCTTCGGGATTCCTTTGAGGTTTCTTCGGGAGTTCTTCGGGGTTTCTAGGGGATTTCAGGCTGTTTTCCCGAAGAACTCCCGAAGAACTCCCGAAGAACTCCCGAAGCCTGCCCGAACAAATCACGAAGAAACCAGGGAGAAAACAACAAGGAATCCCGAAGAACTCCCGGAGAATCCTCAAAGGAATGCCGAATTGCTGGAAATCTGTAGCGCTAAGCGTTATGCGTAAAAAATCTTTCACAGCCTGTGATCCCACTGTGAAAATAGCCAATGAAACAGCCCCATATTTGTATCGTTAAATCGGGTTTATGGAATCGGAGTCATTGCACGGGGTCAGGAACTGATACCTTTTCTTGGGAAATGGGATGCGGATATTAACCGCCTGTTGACAATAGCCGTGCAGTGATCCCCGATAAAACATTTAATTTAGAATGCTCAGTATCATAAAATTAGAAGAAGTTATGCGGTTTCTCTGTTTATCCATATGTATGGTTTTCCTCTTCGCCTGTAACCAGAAAGAGGATCAGGTAACTATTCTCGAGAAACAGATCGACAGCCTGAACAAACGCATAGACAGCGCCTACTTGCCTGGCCTGGGAGAATTTATGGTTTCCATTCAGCTACACCACAGCAAGCTTTGGTTTGCGGGCAAGAGCGGGAACTGGGAACTGGCAAATTTCGAATTGGGAGAGATTCAGGAAGCACTGGACGATATCAATCATTACAATAGAGACCGGCCGGAAATCAAAAATCTGACCATGATTAATTCCCCGATGGACAGTTTGAAATCCGACATCATCAAAAAAGATCCGGAATCGTTTAACCGCAGTTATATCTTTTTAACGAATACCTGCAACGGCTGTCACCAGGTTACCAAACACGAGTTCAACAAAATTAAAATACCGGACCTTCCTCCAGTAACCGACCAGGTTTTTGACAAGCCCTAAAAGCCGTTCGAACCCCCTGATTTCACTGTGGCCATTACTGCAGCAGCAGTTGCCAGAATTGCTTTTCTCAGCAAAGGATCCAGGCCATTGGAAACCCAGATCATTTGTTTCATCAGGGTTTGAAATGCCGCAACTTGTTTTCCCTGGTATTCAAAAACAAAACCCAATGCCGGCTGACTGAACATCATCTCCTTCATTTTTTTTCCTTCCAGGTTATTCACTTTTAAAAGGAAAACTTTTACGCTCGTATCCTGAATTTTTTCCAGCACACCAAATGTGGAACCGGTTTCCCATTTACTGTAATGCCAGCTGGTACTGTCGTTTTGAAATTGGAGAATCATTTCATCAATCCATGACGAAACATGATACAATTCCTCATCGTCTCTGTTAACATGGGTCAGGGTGCCGGCGACATTTTTTTCTTTTGTGATCTCCTCCTTAACCGTTAACATGCTGATTGTGGCTGTATCCGTGCCGTTCAGTTCCAATGCCATCGAACTTTCACTGCTGTTTACCGTACGGATATTTTTCCAGAATAATTCCCTGTCCACCTGTTTTGAGGACTGCCCGCTTTTTTCCGTTTCGGTTGAAATCGTTTTCAATTGTCCAAAACTAATCATGGCTGGCTTTTTGCCCCAGATCCCATTTTGTTTTACTTTAATCTTCCAACTCTCGCAGTTTGACTTCAGGTCCGGATTTATTGGAATATCCGGCTGGGTTAATCCTGAGGCTGGACCAAGTACGAACCCGAAAATAAAAACTATAACAAATTTGGATATTCTATTCATAAAATGAATTAAGATAAAGTATAATATTCTGAAGAGATAACAAAAATAATCCGGATGATGGCAGTCTTTACGCCAACAGACTGTCATCATTCCGGATATCGGGGATAAGGCCTAATGGATCAGGAATTTTAATGTGTTGATGGTAGCGGCGCGTCAGCTTTTTGATTTACCCAGATAAACCATAAACCCAACTGCGATCCCGAATTGGGACTGTTTGGTGCTGGGTTGAGAAATCACTTCGCCAGACGATTTTATAGTGCCGGTCTGGTAATTGACGTTAAATTCCAATGCAAGATTCCGATTGATGAAAAATGCCGGGCCCGCCTGGAACTGATATATCGTACTCGTTTCACCTTCTCCAGAACCAAATTCAACTCCTGCACCACCAAAGAACTTCACAGATTGAGAAGCTGGAAAATAATACCTGAGTAATGGCCCGATCAGCAGGGTGTGACCACTGCTTGAGTTACCATTTTCGCTAAAACTGCCCGTGACATAGTTGGTATTGAGAATGACCGCAAAATTGTTCACAGGAAAAACGCCGATCATCGGGTTCAATGTAAACATTGTGGAGCTACTTTGGCCTCCATACATTCCATCCTGGGAAGATGTAGTGGAAGTAAAACTGATATTTCCTCCCAACAGTACACTGCCCGCCTCCGTCTGGCTGTATCCGCGCAGTACGGTGGTGAGTAAAATCAAACTGAAATAAATCTTTTTCATGTTAATGGTTTTAGGTGTTCGTTAATTTGTACTGACAAACCTACCATCAGTCAAACCCAAACCAAAACGGGTATTTACAGCCGGGTGACCGGATTTATGAAAATCCAGTTATTCTGTACCCTCGGGGACTAAAGACCTGAAAAAAACAGGTAAGACGGGTCTGAGCGAAACCGGATTTGCAGGATTCCATAATTAAAACACATGGCTTTATGGATTTTTCCTAAAAATATAATAAATGAGTTATCTTCAAATCGATTTGCTTCTTCCCGGAAAAACGATTGTCTTGCTATTCATTGTGTCAACTTTGCATTATGGCCATACGTGTAGCAATAAATCATAAAACCGTTTACCAGTACGACCGGTTTGTTTCTCTCTCACCACATATATTCCGACTGAGACCGGCTGTACATTCCCGTACGCATATCGAAGCCTATTCATTCAAAATATTTCCTGCAGATCATTTCATCAACTGGCAGCAGGATCCTTTCGGGAATTATCAGGCCCGTGTGGTCTTTCCGGAAAAAACGAAAGAACTGCGGATCGAGGTAGAAGTGATCGCTAATATGACCGTGATCAATCCCTTTGATTTTTTTGTTGAGGAATATGCAGAGAAATACCCATTCACTTACAGCAATCAGTTGAAAGGAGAACTGGTGCCCTATCTCGAGATACAGGAAAATGGTCCTCTGCTGAACCGATGGCTCGAAGGAATTGATAAGAGTCCAAAAAATATCAATGATTTCCTGGTGTATATCAATCAGAAACTCAACAGGGATATACGCTATAATATTCGCATGGAGGCCGGCGTACAGACCTGTGAAGAAACATTATCCCTGGCCCTGGGTTCCTGTCGGGATTCTGCCTGGCTCCTGGTACAGATTTTTCGTAAACTCGGGCTGGCATCACGATTTGTTTCCGGATACCTGATACAGCTGAAGGCCGATGTCAAATCGCTGGATGGACCTTCCGGTCCGGAAAACGATTTCACCGATCTGCATGCCTGGACGGAAGTATATATTCCGGGAGCCGGCTGGATAGGGCTTGATCCCACTTCCGGTTTGTTTGCAGGGGAAGGACATATACCACTGGCCTGTACACCTCACTATGTAAGTGCCGCACCTGTGGTAGGCGCTACAGATAAATGTGAAACCACATTTTATTTTTCCAATACGGTAACACGTATTCATGAAGATCCCCGGGTTACCAAACCTTATTCGGAAGAACAATGGGCGGCTATCAATGCCACCGGTTATACTATTGATGAGGAATTTCAAAAAGGTGATTTGCGCATGACCATGGGTGGTGAACCCACCTTTGTTTCCATCGACGATATGGAGTCCGTACAATGGAATACAGCCGCCGACGGCCTGGAGAAACGCGTGCGCGCGCAGGATCTGATTTTCAGATTACGCGAAAAATTCGGCCCCGACGGTCTGATTCATTTCGGTCAGGGTAAGTGGTATCCCGGTGAACCGCTGCCCCGCTGGCAGTACGGCCTGTTCTGGCGAAAGGATCACTACCCAATCTGGAAAAATATTCACTGGATTGCGGATGAGAAAACAAAAAAGAAATTCACCTGGTCCGACGCAGAGCAATTCACAAAGGAACTGGCGCGGACGCTTGCGGTGAGCGAAGAAAATGTAAGTCCGGCTTATGAGGACATATTTTATTTTCTGTGGACAGAAGGAAAACTTCCGGTGAATATTGATCCATTGAAATCCAATTTGAAAGATTCATCCGAACGCCGGACACTCAGTCAACTTCTAAATACCGGTTTGGAAAATCCCGCCGGTTATTCACTGCCGTTAAAATGGAATTATGAAAACAGCAAATGGCAGAGTTGTAAATGGATCCTGAACCGCAATAATTTATTCCTGGTCCCGGGTAATTCGCCTATCGGACTCCGTCTTCCGCTCGATTCCCTGCCGGCTGTTGCAAAAGAAAACGAACCGCAGAAAGTGGAACGAAGTCTTTTTGAAGACCTCCCTGCACTGGAGAATTATCATGAAACCATCAGCAGCCGTTATGGATTGGTATATGAACATCCTGCACCGGCTCCTAAAATAAAATTCGCTGTACAATCTGCAGGTGACAATGATAAGAAGAAAGTGAAAAAAGAAACAGAGGAGGAAGAAGAAATTAAACCCTTATATGAAGTGCCCGTGATCAAGACCGCACTCTGTGTGGAAGCGCGCGAAGGCATCATATATACTTTTCTTCCTCCGATGGACTACCTGGAGCACTATCTGGACCTGGTTGCTTCCATCGAAGCCACGGCGGCAAAACTCAATATGCCGGTACGCATTGAAGGTTATGAACCACCCCGGGATTACCGGATGGAACGCCTGGTGGTTTCGCCGGATCCCGGTGTGATTGAAGTAAATATTCATCCTTCCAATTCCTGGAAGGAAATGGTGCACAATATTGATACATTGTACGATCAGGCTTTTCTTTCCCGGCTCGGCACGGAAAAATTTATGCTGGACGGACGACATACCGGTACGGGTGGCGGCAACCACATCACCATCGGCGGTGCACGGCCTGCCGACAGTCCGCTGTTGCGCAGACCGGACCTGCTTCGAAGTTTGGTTTCTTACTGGCAACATCATCCTGGTCTTTCTTATCTTTTTTCAAGCGCTTTTATCGGGCCGACCAGTCAGGCTCCCCGAATCGATGAAGGCAGGGATGAAAAATTATATGAGATGGAAATTGCCTTCAGCCAGGTGCCTGAAGGCGGATTTATTCCTTTTTATCTCGTCGACCGGATCTTCCGTCATTTGTTAACCGATATCACCGGTAATACACATCGTTCCGAATTCTGTATTGACAAATTATATTCTCCTGATACTTCGTCGGGTCGCCTCGGCATTCTGGAATTCCGTGCCTTTGATATGCCGCCGCACAAACAAATGAGCCTGGTGCAGATGCTGCTGATCCGCGGGCTCATCGCAAAATTCTGGAAAAAACCCTACAGTCATGGGCTCGTAAGATGGGGAACGGAGTTACACGATAAATTTATGCTTCCCCATTATGTGCATCAGGATTTGCAGGATGTGGTAAACGACCTCAATGATGCCGGATTTCCTTTTCGCATGAGTTGGTTCGAACCCTTCTTTGAATTTCGCTTCCCGCATTACGGCACTGTAAAAATTGCGGGTATTGAAATGGAAATTCGCATGGGCATTGAACCCTGGCATGTATTGGGCGAAGAAATGTCAAGCTCAGGCACGGCCCGTTTTGTGGATTCCTCTTTAGAACGGGTACAGGTAAAACTGAAAGGGCTGAATGATTCCCGATATATATTATTATGCAATGGCAACCGTGTTCCTTTGAAAGAGACAGGTATCCAGGAAGAATATGTCTGCGGAATTCGCTATCGGGCCTGGCAGCCGCCCTCAGCCCTTCACCCAACTATCGGAGTTGACACACCACTGGTTTTTGATATCGTGGACAGCTGGAATAACCGTTCCATCGGGGGGTGCACTTATTATGTCTCACATCCCGGCGGAAGAAGTTATGACTCTTTTCCCATCAATGCCTATGAAGCCGAATCCAGGCGGGTCAGCCGTTTCGGCGATACTTCCCATACCCAGGATGTATTGCGGCCAGCTCCATATCTCGCTATTGTAGCACATTATATTGAGCAGAATCGCTTACCGTTCATGTGTGATCCGCCGCCGCTGGAAACGAATCCCTCTTATCCGCATACGCTTGATTTGCGGAGGAAGCATAAAGCGTAAGGCTGGAGGCAGGAGGCAGGAGGCCTGAGGCTTAAGGCTTTTTAAGCTTTGATCAGAAGTCAATAAGTATTATTCTTATATTTTGGGAGTGAAAGCATCCGCTTAAATTGTTAGGTTGCTGCTTTCTTTGTGTCATGCGAAACTACAAAAACTACGATGTATGGACTGAATCCCATAGTCTGGTTCTTTTTATTTATGGTCAAATAGCGCCTGAAATTCCACGAGAAGAAAAATATGAATTAGTCAGCCAGATGAAACGGGCTGCGTATTCTATTCCATTTAATATAGTAGAAAGATGTGGAAGAAACTCAGAAAGGGACTTTGCACATTTTCTGGATGTGTCTTTGGGATCAGCCAATGAACTTGAATACTGTATTTTGCTGATGAAGGATTTGAGTTACCTGAATTCCGAACAATATGAACTTGTAAATAAAAAAGTCAGTGTCATTAGAGCTAAGCTCATCAATCTGATCAAATCCATTCGGGAGCTGAAACACAAATGAAAGATCTAGCCTCCCGCTTCAAGCCTCAAGCTTCAATCTTACCATCTCGGATAATAAGCATTCAACCCTGCATGTTTCAGGCATAGTGCATGTATGAATTCCAATTTGTGCACTACCTGTTCTGAAATAACAAAAGGATAGAAATCCGAGTGTCCCATACTTCTGTTTAAGCTGTTTACAGCGAATGTCAGTGGCAGCCACCATTTCATGATCTGATTGAAGTCCGTCATATCGTAAGGATCCTGCTGGATGCTGGCCTGTATCTGTTTGGTGTCCTGGATCATATCCGGCTGAATACGGATCCCGAAAGAAAATGCAGTTTCCAAAGTATCCATGAGGTGCAGATAATGCGCCCAGGTTTCCGCCCAATCTTCCCAGGGATGAGAACTGGCATAAGGGCTGATGAAATCGCGGCTCCAGTTGGGAGCCGGACCATTTTTATAATAGGTCTCCAGCGCTTCCGCATAATCAATTTCTTCATTTCCGAAAAGCTGCCGGAATCTTCCCATTTCGTCAGAGTATTTAATGAGCACTTCCCAGTAATAATGACCGATCTCGTGGCGGAAATGCCCCAACAGGGTTCTGTACCGCTCGCCAAGATCCTGTTTGTGGCGCACACGGGCCGCTTCGTCTGCCTCTTCAATATTTAAAGTAATCACACCATTTTCATGACCGGTGATCACTTTATCTTTTGCCGATGTAGCCGCTAGAAAATCAAAGGCAATACCCGCCTCTTCATCATCCTTTTTTTTAGTAACAGGAAGGCGCAACCGTAAGAGTGAATAGATCAGGCGGTGTTTGGCCACTTCGATATTTCTCCAGCGCTTCAAATTTTCCTCCTTGGTCAGGTCGGGTATCGTCCGGTTCAGTTCACAGGCTGTACAGTATTCCGCATGTTCAGCATCACGGATCAGCCAGTTACAGGCACTGTATTCTGCATTTTTGCAATACCTGAATTTTTCATTTCTGTTCTGTTCATTGCAAAACCTGTTTTCGGTTTCAGGAACCAGCGTAACCAGGTTGAGGGTGGCCGCATCGAAGCCCAGGGAATATCCGCAATGCAGACAGATATTGTTCTCAAAATAAATCAGGCTGTGACAGTGACTACAGGTATAAAGCTTCATGATAGTTGGATCTGGTTCAATAACTATACCATGCCTAAAGCCAAAGACAATTTTCAATCCTTCAAATTCTCTTCACGTCAACCGATACCGTCAATTCGTGGGAGCCGCTGCTGAGGATGATCCCTTCCAACGGTGCAATATCCGAATAATCCCTTCCCCACCCGATGGTGATATGCTGATCCGATACCAGGCAATTGTTTGTCGGATCAAAATCCGTCCAGCCCGACTCTGGTATGTACACACTGAACCAGGCATGTGAAGCATCCACTCCGATCAGCTTTTCAGCTCCCTGTGGTGAAAGGGTTTCTATATAGCCGCTGATATACCGGGCAGGAATTCCAACGGAACGCATGCATGATATTGCCAGGTGAGCAAAATCCTGGCAAACGCCTTTGCGTTCCTTCATCAATTCGCCAAGAGATGTCGCGACCGTGGTATGGCCGGGTTTGTATTCAAAGTCGCGAAAGATCCGTTGCGTTAAATCCAGGGTCGCCTCAAATAACGAGCGCTCAGGAATAAAAGATTCCATCGCATAGTGAAGAATCTGTTCATCCCGGGCAGTCATCGGCGTCTCAAATATGTATTGCCTGGTGTCCAGATTATCGTTTTGTCCGGACGCAATGGCCATCCCGGCCTCTTCCCATGAAGTATTCGGGTAATTACATCCTTTTATCTGATCTGAAACATTTCTCTCCACTTCCGATGTTACCTGCACAGTTAATTCGTGGTGTTCCTTTTCAATGGAAAAATAAATCACCTTGTTTCCAAAGAAATCCTCATACTCATTAATCCGTTCGGGTTTGGGTGATATATGAATATGCGTATTCGTGCAGGTTTGCTCCCGGGTATTACGCGGAACCAGCCTGGCGATATTATGGCATAAACTCACCGGTTCCAGGTAAGCATAGGCTGTTTTATGTTGAATAGTGTATTTCAATCCTGTCGTTTAAATTTCTTTATCGGATATTCATGGTTTTGGAAGTAAGTTCATGCTTAAAAAACGCCTTCGACAACGCTCCGGGAATTGCAGCCAGCAAATCGAATAAACCGAATAAAAAAGTCTCCAGGTTATCATAAGCCTCACCCTCGGAAACCGACAAATGTGTTTTGTCTGCCGCCTTCAGCATGGTGTTTGCTTCCAGTATCAGTCTTTCATATTCCGGAACAGCCTGACCGCCGCCGGTTTTCGGCAGGTTCTGCAGGTAAGCGTTCAAACGAACTACCTGGTAAGTCAGTGATCGCGGATTATTCGGATCGAAGATCAGCAGGTCGATGACCAGCAGGTTCTGCAAAGGTCTTCTGTACTTATACCGGTAATTCACCAGGCCTTCGTTACTCATTAGCACGGACTGCTGCAGGTTGTATTCCACCTGCTCATTGTGTTTTTTGATCAGGGTGGTACGCAGCATGCTGATCACCAGCAGGCTCTGCTCAATTTTTCGTCCCACATCCAGCATGATCCATCCTTGTTCCCTTGATATACTCTCCCTGTTCAGTCCGATAAATGCCACAACAGAAGTAATCAGATCATCCAGGGCATGGATCATTTGCAGGTGACCTTGATGTGTGAGGGGTATGCCGTTTTGCAGTCCTTCTTCCATACGCCGGATCACGCGCCAGGTATCGGTAGACCAGTGATCCCGCACTTCGTGAATAGCTTTATGGAACTGTAAAAAATTAAATTTGATGCCGCCGGGTCGTCTTTCATTGAATAATACGTCTTTTAATACCTTCCAGGGATCAGCGAACAGCTCCTCTACCTCTTCTCCCGTAAATCCGGGCAATGTATAACTGTAACGAGTAAACGCTTCCAGCAAATTTCTCTCCGTTTGCCGGTTATTTTCCGTGATCAGTTTGTTGCCTTCCGCCAGAAACTGCATCACCGTGCGCATGAACCGGGCATTACCCAAAATACGTTCTGTATAACGACCCACCCAGAACAGATTTTCTGCGGCGTGACTGGGCAACATATCATGATAAGACTCTGCCAGACCTTCAGTTGTTTCCTGCAACACAGTGACCACTCGGCCCGGTTCAGGTGATATAATCCAGGCGTCTTTACTGAATCCGCCAGTCTGACTCGAAATGAGGAAATTTCCGGTGTCTGCTGAAGACCTCACCAACCCGCCTGCCATAGCTATATATTCGTCCTGGTTGCTGACCAGAAAAGTCCGGAACAGCACTTTTTGTGGTACAATTTTTCCGCTGATCAACGAAGGGTTTAAAGACATTTCCACTTTCTCCTGGCCAACATATAATGAAGGATTGGCCCTGATCTGACTTTTACAAACCTGCAGTTCAGCTGTTGAAAGCGAACTACCATCAATGGATGAACTGCCTGTGGGATTCCGGTGAATTTTTTTAACAACAAGGGATTGCAGATTGTCCAGCACATACTGCAGTTCCCGGGGCTGACCGCACCACCAGGTGGCTATCGTCGGCAGTATCAGATCTTCATGCAAAAAATATTGGGAGATTTGCTGCAGAAAAGGCATGAGTCCCGGATTTTCCAGGATGCTGCAACCCAAAGGATTGGCGAGGCTTACGTTTCCGCTGCGCACGCATTGCAATAATCCCGGAATGCCGAGTTGTGAATCGGCTTTCAATTCCAGCGGATCACAATAAATATCATCCACCCTTCGCAGAATCACATCCACGCGTTCAAGTCCCCCCATGGTTTTCAGCCACACAAAATTATCCTTTACGATCAGGTCATTACCCTGAACCAGTGTAAAACCCAGATAAGAAGACAGGTAGGAATGTTCAAAATAAGTTTCGTTATTTGACCCCGGAGTTAAAATGACGATGCGGGGATTCAGATTATCGTGTGGCGCAATTTCGTTCAAACCTGTCCTGAGCGCATTAAAATATGGTGAGAGGTGACGTACTTTCAGGCCGTTGAACAGTTCCGGTATCACCCTCGTCATTGTCGTCCTGTTTTCCAGCGCATACCCCGAACCGGAGGGTGCCTGAGTACGATCGTTAACCACCCAGATCTTCCCTTCGGTACTTTTAGCGATATCGGCTGCATATACGATCAGCTGTTTTTTGCCCGGCTGGCGGATCCCGTTACAGGGCCTGAGAAAACCCGCGTGATTATAAATCAGCTCCATGGGTATAATGCCCCTCCTGATCAGATGTCTTTCTCCGTATATATCTTCAAGAATCAGATTTAATAACTGTGCCCTTTGTGAAAGGCCGGACTCAATGGACATCCAGTCTTCCCTGCTCAGCAGGAAAGGAATATTGTCCAGTTTCCAGGGACGGTTTAAACCGTTCGGATCGCCGTAGATATTGTAGGTAACTCCATTTTCCTTAAGCAAGCGCAGGGTATCGTTGTCGCGGCTGTTCATTTCTTCTTCGCCCAGTTCCGCATAAGACTTAAAAAATGTTTCCCAGTGGGGACGGATGTTTCCGTCTTTACCTACCAATTCACCGTAGGAGTGATGAATATTGAAATAGTCCCTGAAAACAGGGTTAACGAGTAGATTCGGGTTCATTTTTTCGGGTGGCGTGATCGGACAGTCAGCGAACATGTATTTAAAAATAGGGAAAATAGGGGGTATATTTAATATCTGTTTTCAACAGCAACCGTGCATAAAAAAATTTGAGGATTCGATGATTCCCGTTATGTGATCCATATAAAAAATTATTACTTTATCATTTCAATTTTTTGCTGACTACATGAAACCTACATTACCTGCCTTTTTTCTGTCACTCCTTTGTTTTCTGTTCTCTGCTTCCGGGTCTGCTCAGTCCGCTTCAGGGTTACCGCACAGTACGCCGGAGGCAGAGGGCGTATCCTCTTCCGGTATACTGCGTTTCGTAGAAGCTGCCGGGAAAAGCAAAAATGAACTGCATAGTTTTATTTTCCTCCGGCATGGTAAAGTGATTGCCGAAGGCTGGTGGGATCCCTATAAATCCTTCCTTCGCCAAACCCTGTATTCCGCGAGCAAAACTTTCACCTCTACTGCTGTAGGATTTGCTGTTAGTGAACACAAACTCAAACTGAACGACAAAGTCATTTCCTTCTTTCCCAACGACCTGCCGGACAGTATTTCGCCTTTTCTGGCAGCACTTACCGTTCGCGATGTGCTCATCATGGCTGATGGCATGGATCCCGATCCTTCTCCAAATGTTGCATCAAAAAAAAACTGGGTAAAAGGATTCCTGGCTACGCCCATTGTGCATAAGCCCGGCACCGTGTTCCTGTATAATTCCATGGGCACTTTTATGCTTTCTGCCATCCTGCAAAAAGTAACCGGACAGAAATTGATCGACTACCTCAAACCCCGTTTGTTCGATCCGCTGGGCATCACCGGTATGGACTGGGAAGAAAATCTGCTCAGTGTGAATACGGGTGGCTGGGGACTGAGATTAAGAACAGAAGACATGGCCAAACTTGGCCAGCTCTATCTGCAAAAGGGAATCTGGAATGGAAATCAGGTAATACCTGCTTCCTGGATAGAAGAAGCTTCGACTGAAAAAATTATCCAGCACCCTGCGCTTGCCCAGGCGTCCAAGGATTCGAGCGATTGGGAACAGGGCTATGGCTACCAGATCTGGCGCTGTCGCCACCACGCTTATCGTGCCGATGGCGCATTTGGACAATTTATTGTTGTGTTTCCAGAGCTGGATGCTGTGCTTGCGATTCAGTCTGAAACTGCGAGTATGCAAAACGAGCTGAACCTGGTTTGGGATTATTTGTTACCCGCTATGAAAAAAAATAAACTGCCGGAAGATCAGCAGTCGCAAATTGCTTTAAAAGTAAAATTAAATACCCTCGCCATTCAGCCCGAACCAGGAAGTCTCACTTCCCTCGCCAATAATAAACAGACCAATAAAACTTTTGTCCTCGAGCCCAACGACTATCAAATCGGCTCGGTGGTGCTGGATATTAAAGACAGCATCTGCCACCTGGTTTTGAATACAGGTTCTGACACCTATAACCTGTATTTCGGAGCCGGGAAATGGAAAACAGGTCAAACAAACAAACCCGGACCATTACTGAACGGAAATAAAAAAGAAAACTATGCGTTGCAATCACCATACAAAGTAGCCGGAAACTTTTTCTGGAAAGATGATCAGACCCTGGTGATGCAACTGCGATATCTGGAAAGTCCCCATATGGAAACCTTCACGTTGAATATGGATGGAAAAAAATTTGCAATGGATATCGCGTACAGCTTTTATTTCGGTGCGAAAAAGATGGAGCTGATGGGAACGCAGAAGTAATTGTCAATTGTTAATTGTTAACGGGAGGATGCTCAGAGAGGCAAACCATTTGCTTCCTGCTTCAGGCTTCGGGCCTCAAGCCTTACGCCCCATGCTTCAATCAGTAAACAAAAACAGCATACCCCCAGGGCTCCATTTTCCAGGGTTTGCCGCTAAAGGGTTCTTTCCTTTCCTTAAAAACATTGAATGCTTGTCCTGATAGTGAAACATCCTGGATGGAAATAGCTTCTTCTCTATTTGAGAGATTCAGGATCACCAGGATTTTATTTGTTCCTTTTTGCCGCACATATGCATATACTGCTTTGTCATCGCCGGCATTGATTTTCCGGAATGAAGCATTTGCCGACAGGGCAGGATTATTTTTCCTCAGGTACAGCAGGGTCTTATAAAACTTCTCCCTGCCGAATTTTCCAAATGCAATCGGATCTTTTTCGAAAAACTGGAGAGGCCGAAGTACGGGCTCTTCCTGTCCACTATAAATAAGCGGCACACTGCCCGCCATGGTTTGGGTAAAAACAGCAAACGGCGCATGCACTTTTCCTGGGAAACTTCCATAATCTGCTTTGTTCCAGCTGTTCTCATCGTGGTTACTTGTGAAATACATTAGAATGGTATTGGCCGGATACCTCACTATAGTTTCCTCATGAATACTATCCAACCCGAATGCCGGACGTTCACCCTTCGCGATTTTTTCCATCATGTGAAACATATGCCAGGGATAAACAGCATCAAATCCGTTTTGCGGCAGATAACTGCTGTCCCCTTCAGCCAGCATGAACACATTTTTAATCTTCTTCAACTCCGGAATACATTTGTGCCAGAAAGATCCTGGCACGTTCCAAGCCACATCGCAGCGGAAGCCATCGATATTTGAACGGATAAGCCAGAATTTCATCGCGGCAATCATACTGTCTTCCATCACCGGGTTCTTATAATCCAGCTGTCTCGTATCGGACCAGTCTTTGGCCACAGCGGCCTTTCCCGTGCTGTCTTTCACAAAAAAATCAGGATGTTCAGTAAGCCAGCGGTTGTCGGCACCGGTATGGTTCGGCACCCAGTCGATGATTACTTTCATCCCTTTTTGATGTATCTCTTTAACGAGTGAAATCCAATCGGCCATTGTGCCGAATTCCGGATTAATTGCTGTGTAGTCAGACACTGCATAATAGCTGCCCAGCGATCCCTTTCTTCCTTCCACACTGATCGGGTTCAGCGGCATAAACCAGAGGGTTTGCACGCCCATTGCTTTTAACCTGTCCAGGTGTGAGGAAAAAGACTTTAATGTTCCCCCCCGTGTGTATTGACGAATATTCACTTCATAAATATTCCCCTGCATGATCCAGCCCGGATGACCATCGATTGTGCCAGATTTCATTTCCGCCGGTATTGCATTTTGGGTAAATGCAACGGAAAGGATTACGCATTGAAGGAACAATATCCTCCGGATTACAGACATCAGGATGCGCAATGGCTTCATATTTTCCATTTAAATGTTTATAAAAGAGTCCTCATGATAACCGGAAAACCATATAGCCTCCATAAGGTGAATGTGCCAAAAACCAGAACCATAAATCCGATGGCCCTGATATATTTGTATTTTACCGAATACAGTTGTATGGTATCCAGGATGAACCATATCAAATATAATATTTTAAAAGAATCAGAGACCTGCAAATCCACCGTTTCGGAATATACCATATGGTAGATCAATGCAAACAGAGCGAACAGAAACTGAAGCTGAATGATTGTTCCCAGGGAATAAATGGTAGCAACCATGGTTTCAAAGTAGTTATATGATTTTCTGGTAACCAGCAGGAGGTTACTGATGGCCATCCGGGAGTCAGCGGCCGGGCCGAAATAATCTCCGTAATTGATCACGGCATTATAACCAAATATTTTTTCGATCATATACAGAAACAGGATAAAAAGGGTTGCCAAATCAGGAAATAAGAAACGGGAGACTGGTAGTTTTTATAATATCTGATTTTTTACATCCATTATTCTCCTGGTCAGCAGTTGCCGGATGGAATACAGATGCGCGAACAAGACGAGGGGCACCAGGCATCCGGGTAACCATATAAATGGAAAATAAAAAAGAGCAATATCCGGCTGACCAAAACCGAATTGCTGGATAGAAAAGGGCATGGATAAAACAGCAATCAAAACGATATTCAGCAATAATCCCAGGCTGATCAGGTTCCATGCCAGGATTATGCTGAGGGACAACCGATTTTTAATGAATCCGAAATAGTAAATGAAAGGTGCTGAAAGTCCGGCGAGGATATCCGGATTTCTTCCCTCAAAAGTCATAATCTGCGGAACGGCCCGGTGAATAAAAAGCCAGAATAAAACCCCTTCAACGGGAACCCGGAGCGTATGCAGAAGGGTAAGCCACTTCAGATCCGGCTGACCTGCAAGATTCCGGCCCCCGGATGTTGTATTGACAAAACCGATGAAGATCAGGGGTGGCAGAATCAGGAGTAAAAATCTGGGCATACTGCCTCCGTGTGCCTGATAAAAACCCGATAAACCCAGGATGCCCTGGATTAGCAGCCATCCGGTCAAAATATAAAAGAACCTGCTGAATCTTCCCAGGGCCTTAAAAAAAATAAACA
This sequence comes from Puia sp., assembly GCA_036512575.1. Taxonomy (GTDB): domain Bacteria; phylum Bacteroidota; class Bacteroidia; order Chitinophagales; family Chitinophagaceae; genus Puia. Next base: position 2,022 of record DATCAO010000159.1, on the reverse strand, counting down.
TGGCCAGCCCGATGGAGAATACAAAAACTATTGGGATAAAGAGGGGTAGCTGATTCATATCCTTAGTATTATTATACAAAGGAAGTTCATCGCTTATTCCTATTTCTTCGCAAATGGCAAGAAATAAAAAATCTATTTTTTTGAGTAGCCCTTACGTATTCGACTGAGTGAGGTATCAGTGATTCCCAGATATGAGGCAATATGTTTTAACGGAACATGCTGGAATATTTCAGGGTTACCTTTTAAAAGCGCCTCGTATCGGGCTTCTGCGGTTTCTGTAATCATGGAGAGCACCCGTGTTTTCAAAGATGCAAATCCTTTTACCAAAACAGAACGTCCGAAATCCCTGAATTCCGGAAGGGAGTGGAACAGGTTGTTCAATTGTTCGTAGGTGATGAACCAGCCTTTACAATCATCAATGGCCTGGATATTCTCTTTTGACCTGGTTCTGTTGAAAAAAGAAGAAACTTCGAATACCAACTGGTTTCCCGAATAAAAATTGGTAGTCACTTCATTACCTCCGATGTCGTGCGCGAAGGCCCGCATAAAACCTGATTCGAGAAATACATATTCATCGCTGATCATGCCTTCCTTTAAAAGAAACTGGTTTGCCATTATTTTTTTGGCCGTAAATTCTACAGCAATAGACTCGGCCGTTTGCGTTGACACCAGATTCGTCCTCCTTAAAAAATCAACCAGGCTTTGAGCTTCCATAATATACCGGTTTGATTTCGAATGTATCGATTTAAAATCCCACCACGTTTTCGAACGGATTGATTTTTCCAGCTGACCCGGGGATAATTTGGTAAAATCTGCAAATCCTTAAACTAAGATTCTCATATTTCCCAAAATACCATTTCGCTTTTGCAAATTCTGCAATAAAGCCCGGATTTTACCCGGGATCTGCCTTGTATTTGCAGGATCCGCCAGACAGCCGGGCCATCGCCCGTTTTGCAATTAGCGATACCCTGGCACAGCGGATACATTTGACTGTCAAATCGAGCCCATATCATTTTAACCCCCATCATTCAATTTTAAATCATCTGTTTATGAAAAAGCGTTTTTATCTATTTCTAACGTTTGCTCTTTTCCTGGCAACATCCTGCATGAAGGAAAATCCCCTGACCAATTTCCCGGGTAAGGGCGGACATGTTGGTGAAGGCGACGAGCTAAAAATTGCCGTCGTTTCGGACATTCACTATATGTCCGCTTCACTTCTCAAAAACCATGCGAATACGGGTGCGGCCTTCCAGGCCTATCTTGACCAGGATCCCAAACTCATTGAATTCAGCGATCCCATTTTCCGCCAGTGCATTCAGCAGGTACTTGCCGATAAACCCGACGTTCTGCTCATCCCCGGGGACCTGACCAAAGACGGAGAAAAAGTCAGTCACCAGGACCTGGTTAAGCTGCTCAGGCAATTCGACAATGCCCACATTAAAGTATTTGTCGTTCCGGGCAATCATGACGTTAACAATCCGGAGTCCGCACAATATGACGGAGACAATGCCAGTCCGGCCCCTACTATTACAGCCAGTGATTTTGCTTCTTTTTATTCCGGTTACGGTTATTCCAATGCCATCGTACGCGATCCGCATTCGCTGAGTTATGTGGCGCAGGTTACCCCGGGACTTTGGATTTTGGGCCTGGATGCCTGCGAATACGAACTCAATACAAATATTGCCATTGTGGGAGGTCGTATTAAACCTGAAACGAAACAATGGGCACTAAAATGGATCACGGAAGCAAACAAAAGACACGTCGCTATATTTGGCATGATGCACCACGGCATAGTGGAGCATTATACAGGACAAAATCAACTGGATCCCGGGTATGTTATCGACGATTATGAAACAGTCGCACATGATTTTACTAAGGCGGGATTAAGAATTATGTTCACCGGTCATTATCATGCCAATGACATCACCAGCCGGGCTGATGGGGACAAAACACTTTACGACATTGAAACCGGTTCCATGGTTACTGCTCCGATTCCGTACAGAATCATTACCATCCGGGGGA
>DATCAO010000158.1:0-4327 GCA_036512575.1 Puia sp. | reverse complement strand
CAGGCGTTTCTGGCCAAAGCATACATATTGTGCATGAACCAGTATGCAGGCATAACCACCAGTTCATCCCGTGATACATCATTACTCACCAGTGAAAAGGGCAGTGGAATGTCCAGTTCTGCATTGTAATCGCCCTTGGCCATAATAATAAATGATGCGAAACGGGAATTGTGTTTTACGCTCACGCAGAGTCCCGGCCAGAACCCACGACCAGCGACCAGCTCTCCGTCGGCCCCGCGGGAATTGTGGTTGGAACCTACAGTTGCACCTGCGGCCATATTGGTCTGCCCCATGAGCAGGGATGCGCATAAAAAGGAATTGTTGTGATGCTGTTCGTGAGCCGGAAATATCAGGGAATTCAGCACTTCACAGCAGGATATCGTGGAATTATTTCCGAGGTAGGAATTAATGAGACGGGCGCCGTATTTTAACTGGGAATTGGAAGCCAGGATAAAACGCACTGCCTTCACGCCGTAAAAAATTCTGCAGCCATCTCCGATAATGCCGTTCACCAACTCGCAACCTTCACCTATCTGGGTTTTGGATTCTGCCGAGGAGTTGATGGTCAGATTTTTTAATTTATTTGCGCCTTTAAGATAAGCGTCTGTTCCGATCCGGACATCCTTAATGATCTTGCAATTTTTTACTACCGTACGGTCGCCAATCGTCCCGTAGAAACCTCTTCGTTTATCCGATTCCCTGTCGCTGAACAAACGCAGTTTTTCCTGCAGGCTCCTGTCGTCCCGGTGCCTGCTGAACAGCCACGCATCCCCGGGCAGCATGCCATCAAAAGGAATGATGGTTCTTCCCCCGTTTTCATTGCAGACTTCCAGTTCAATACGGATGGATTCCGGTTCTCCTTCTTTTAAAATGCCATTACCGAATTTGGCATGGTCGGTAGTTGCGATTTCATTCACATTAATCAGGATTACGTCATTGCCTATAATATAGTGCGACAAATAACTGACATTGTCGATCACCACATTATTCCCGATATCGCAGCTAATGATGGTACTGTTATACAATCCCACCGGTCTGCGCAGGTTGTGAAATTCGAGGTAATAGGGTTCCAGGATTCCGATGCGCACCAATCCGAAAAATTTACATTGATGGATCAGTTCCGGCATGAAATGATCGGTGACTTCAACAAAATGCCAGTCATCCGAAGTGTTTCCGTTTTTTTTCAATTCTTCTACCTCATCTAATTTCAGATGGCGGTATACATGGGCCGGTTTTTGTTGTTCATTCCGGAGATAATACTCGTCCTTCCCTTCAGGCAGATACTCTGCCGGGATAAAATCATATCCGAGTTTGCGAAGTGGTGTTTTTGTTATCTGGTTCATGCTTTTTATTCTACGGTTACACTTTTCGCCAGGTTTCTCGGTTTATCAACATCAAATCCTTTTGCCATACCCAGGTAACAGGCGAATAGTTGCAACGGGATAACAGAGAGTAGGGGAGAAATGAGTTCGTCGGTTGTGGGTATGGTGATGATGTCGTCCGCAATTTGGGAGATCACATCATCGCCCTCGCTGATGACAGCAATAATTTTCCCCTTTCTGGCCCTTATTTCCTGGATATTACTCACCAGTTTTTCATGATAAATGCTTTTCGGAGCTGCAAAAACCACGGGTAGCTTGTCGTCCACCAGGGCAATGGGTCCGTGTTTCATTTCTGCTGCCGGATAACCCTCAGCATGGATATATGAAATTTCCTTGAGTTTGAGTGCCCCTTCCAGTGCTACAGGGAAATTATTGCCACGGCCAAGGTACAGGGCATCTCTGACATCCTTGTATTTATCAGCCAGCGCGCGGATATGATCCGCGTGATTCAGAAGCTCCCTGACTTTTTCAGGTATAGCCTGTAACTCCGACAGCAAAGCGAGATATTTTTCTTCGGAGATCGATTGTTTTTCATGTGCTATTTTCAATGCAATCATAATCAGCACGACCAGCTGGGCAGTAAAAGCCTTGGTACTGGCCACGCCGATCTCTGGTCCGGCATGGGTATATGCACCCGCATGGGAAATTCGCGCAATGGAAGAGCCCACTACGTTTACAACGCCAAATATAAATGCTCCCTGCTCCTTGGCTTTCTCGATAGCCACAATGGTATCGGCTGTTTCACCGCTTTGCGAGATGGCAAAAATCACGTCTCCCGGATGTATCACCGGATTCCGGTATCTGAACTCTGATGCATATTCCACCTCTACGGGAATTCTGCATATTTCTTCAATAATATATTCAGCGATAAGGCCCGCATGCCAACTAGTTCCACAGGCCACCATGATGATTCTTTTCGCATGGCGGAGTTTGTCCATATTGTTCTGAACGCCTGCCATAGTAATGGTGCCCTTGGCCGCATCCAGTCTGCCCCTCAGGCAGTCGAAAATGGTATCGGGCTGCTCAAATATTTCCTTAAGCATGAAATGATCGTATCCCCCCTTTTCAATAGCTGTCAGTTCAAGATCCAGCTTCTGAATATAGGGCGTGATTTTTTCATTGCCGAGATTTTTTAATATCAGCTCGTCGCATTTAATAATGGCCAGCTCGTAATCATTTACATACACCACTTCCTTGGTGTATTCAATAATCGGGGAGGCGTCGGACGCCAGAAAATGTTCACCCTTGCCGATTCCGATTACGAGGGGACTTCCCTTACGGGCTGCAATAATTGTATCGGGATGGTCTCGGTCCAGCAACACGATCACATAAGCACCGGTGACCCGTTTTAATGCGATACGCATCGATTCTTCCAGGCTGCATTGATTGTTTTCCTGGATGTCTTCAATAAAATTGAGAAGGACTTCAGTATCCGTATCACTTTTGAATTGATACCCTTTTTTTGTGAGCTCCGTTTTTAGCTGGGCATAATTCTCAATAATGCCGTTGTGAATCATCGCCAGTTTTCCATTGGCTGAAAGGTGCGGATGTGCATTGCGGTCGCTCGGCTCTCCGTGGGTTGCCCAGCGCGTATGCCCGATCCCCGCATGCGCCTGCAAATCTTTTCCGATAACACTTTCTTCGAGAGCAGCAACCCTTCCCTGTTTTTTGTATACGCGAAGGTTATCTTTTTCCAACAGTGCAACACCCGCGCTGTCATAACCCCGGTACTCCAGTCTTTTCAGACCTTTCATGATTACTGGATAGGCTTCACGGGGTCCGATATAGGCTACAATTCCACACATGTTAAATAATTTAAGTTTATCGGACGGTTTTTTTAATGCATTAAAATATTACTCATAAAAATAGATGCCACGGTAAAATAGATGATAAGTCCGGTAACATCCACCAGTGTGGCTACGAAAGGTGCAGATGAAGAAGCCGGATCCGCTCCAAGTTTTTTTAATACAATCGGAAGCATACTGCCCGCAAGCGTTCCCCACAACACGACACCGACCAAAGAAAAACTTACAGAAAGTCCAATGGCATCCCAATGCGCTCCATAAATATCTTTGATTACATGGCGGGCCATCATCAGGTGCCAGACGAAAATCCGGATAAATCCAATAAGGCCCAGGATGGCACCCAGCATAAATCCGGAAAGGATTTCACGGCGCATCACCCGCCACCAGTCGGCAATCGTCACTTCTCCTAAAGCCATCGCCTGAATGATCAGCGTGGATGCCTGTGAGCCGCTGTTTCCGCCGCTGGACATGATCAGGGGGATGAAATTGGTCAGGATCAGCCATTTTCCCAGCTCATCGTTATAATAAGCCATGGCGGTCGCTGTGAGCATTTCACTTAAGAACAGGATGATCAGCCAGCCGACCCTTTTGCGGATCAGCTGAAAGAATGGCGTTTCGAGATAGGGATGATCCAGCGCTTCGGTACCTCCGATTTTCTGGATGTCTTCCGTGAATTCTTCAGTTGCTACCCACAACACGTCATCGATGGTGACGATACCCAGCAACACTTTATTGTTGTCGAGCACGGGTAAGGCCATCCGGTTATTCATTTTAAAAGCCTTGTTGGCGGTTTCCTGATCATCGTTCACATTGAGAAAGATGAAGCGGTTGTCAATGACATCCTCAATTTTTTTGTCCGGGTCAGCAAGAATAATTTCACGGATTTTGATATCATCAATAAAAACACCTTTCTCATCCACAACATAAATGACGTCGATGGTTTCACTGTCTTTACCGACATTACGGATATGACGGATGACCTCCCGTATGGTCCAGTTCTTCTGTACAGCGATATAATCCGGTGTCATCAAACGGCCCACACTGCTTTCGGGATATCCGAGAAGTGCCAGGGTGATCTTACGTTCTTCCGGATCCAGCATCCGTATCAGCTCTTTGACCACTTCACTGGGAAGATCTTCA
>DATCAO010000157.1:0-4140 GCA_036512575.1 Puia sp. | reverse complement strand
GAAATAGTTTCAGCGATGTAACAAGGGATGATATTAATAAAATCATGGACCACTCTTCAGAACTGGTCGACAAAATGAATGAGATTGTCTGGGCCATGAACGAAAAAAATGATTCGTTGGGCGACCTGCTAGTATATATCCGTTCCTATGCCAAGGAATACTGTGAAGAAAGCGGACTTCAATGTGAAATTCTGCAACCCGATGAAATTCCCCCGGTATTTGTGAGCGGGGAGATCAGGAGGCATGTTTTTCTGACCATCAAGGAGAGCCTGCACAATATCGTGAAACACGCGGGCGCCAGTGAAGTGAAAATGGATTTTCATGTCAATGCGGGACTGTCAGTAACCATCAGCGATAATGGCAGAGGATTTGATCTGGTAAATGGTGGGAAGGAGAGACAGGGGAATGGTTTGAAAAATATGCGACGCAGGATAGAATCCATGGGGGGTAGTTTTAAAATATACAGTATTTCAGGCGTGATGATCGTTATTGGCATTCCCCTACCCACATAACTTAAGTTATATTGCTGATCTTTTGCTTCACCGGTAAATTTATAGTATGCAACCCATCAGAGTCTGCCTGGTAGAAGACGGCAAAGAAGTTCGCGAAGGTATGATCAGCCTGCTGACCCTGGATAACCGGTTTGAAATACTTGCTGCATACTCCGATGCAGAATCCGCATTGCTATCCCTCCCGGCATGGGAGGCAGACATTGTAATCATGGACATCAATCTGCCCGGGATGAGCGGCATCGACTGCATTCGGAGGGTAAAAAAACTTTGCCCCCATTCGCAATTTATCATGTTCACCATTTATGAGGATGACGAAAAAGTATTTGAAGCGCTGGAAGCAGGTGCCAATGGGTATTTATTGAAGAAAACGCCGATGTCTAAAATCACCGACTCCCTGATAGAATTACACGAAGGGGGTGCCCCCATGAGCACACAGATCGCGCGAAAGGTGATTGAGAGAATGCATACGGGTGAATCGATCGATAGTAGAAATATCTTATCCGTGCGCGAAAATGAAATCCTGCAATTACTCTCTAAAGGATTATTATATAAGGAAATTTCCGACCGGCTGAATATCAGCACCGGAACCGTGCGCCAGCACATCCACCGGATTTACGAAAAACTTCACGTGCAAAACCGCACCGAAGCCATCAACAAAGCTTTCGGCAACAACCTCCATACCTAACTTTTGTTATATTGACTGGATTGATGAGATTACTTAGCTTGGGTGTCGGTTACCCGGTTGAACTATAAAATAATTTTATATGAAACCATTAGCCATTTACTTTATCCTCATTCTCATCCTCCTGGGCATGGCATCCCGAATGGAAGGACAAACCAGTCATTCCGCATCCAGCCCCGCATTTATAAATCATATCTATTATTCGCTTTCCGATTCCCTGATCTCCCTCGAACAAAATGGGGCCCGGATGGAATCAAAAACAAAAGCAATGGGTTATGGTGGAAGTGAAGGAGGCTTTTATATGGACGGGGCAAAATCCAATATGCGTATTCACGCAAGTGATTCCATTCGGTTTATGGTTAAAATGAATATGGCCATGATGGATCCGTCCATGATGATCAAGTTATACAAATTCGATTCGAAAAACGGGAACAGGGAAGCGATCCTCAGCAGTCAGGGCGGCATGTTCTCCGGAGGGAAATCAAAACATACAACAAGCGAAATCAGTTTCAATATCATGAAATCCGGGTCAGAAGATTATATTATGATGCCGGCGTCCAGGCTGGCGCCCGGAGAATATGGTTTTATCAATATGATGATGGCGAATGGGGGAGGCAGGGATGCTTCGTATACCGTTTTCGCATTCGGTGTGGATTAATCAGTTCAATGCCCGGAGTACTTTTCCATAGTCTGAATCGTTGCCGATCGTTTTGGCCGCCTTCATATATCCGGCCCTGACCATTTCCGTTTTGGGCATCCTCTTAGCAATCTCTACCAGCATATTGCTTTTGTCCATGTCGGAGCCCAATAGGGAAACCTGATCTTCCAGTTTGATCCATTGGGCTTCCGAAAGATGATTTGTATTGATTAGCTTACTATAAATATTTGTTTTATCCATATCAGCACCCATACGGGAAGTATAATTCATCAGACTGTCGATCAATGAATCCCGGATCAGGTTTTTTTCAAACATTTTATTGAAAACATTTTCCTTATCCATATCAGAGCCCAGGCCGCTGCCAATAAAAAGCACCCTGACTGCAAAAGCATTCGCAATAGAATCCTGGTTAATGATGTATTGAAGCGCATTGACTTTTTCCATATCAGACCCGATTCCCGTTACAATCGCAAAATAGGCAGAGTCAACCCGTGGATTCCTGAGTTGTTCGGGATGTATCCTGTTTAAAAAACTAATTTTAAATTGATCGGAACCCATCGAGCCGACCTTGGTAATGACTACGGGAAGAAGTTCGGGAACCAGTGAGTCGATTGCAAGCAGCCGGTTTAGATACAAAACTTTTACCTGGTCTGTTTTCACGCTGTCTACCTCGCTCAATAATGCGCCGGGCCCTCCTTTTTGATAAACCCGTTCCATCCTGGCCTCTGCGTCAAAACCCCAGCGGATAATTTCCTTAATTGCGTCTGCCAGCAGTTCTTTTCCTTTGCTCTCTGCAGACAGATAGTTATTCCCGTCATAAATACTGTAGTCAATGGAACCACGCAAATTACTTTCGGCCTCTACCTTAATATCATTTTTACGATACTTGAAATACCCGCCCGGTGAAATGCTTTTAAAGCTCGTTTCATCATCTGAAAGCTGAAATTTTCCTGAGTATTTTATTTGTTCATATAAGCCATCCGACTTTATGACCATATTACTCACAGAGACGCCCCTTCTTTCCTCGTCCTTTCCAGACCAGGCCATGTAAAAACGAAAACTCACCAGGCAAAAAGCGATCAGGAAAAAAAATAGTTTCATCAGTTCAAAATTTTATTAGATCGGGATATCATTCTTTATCGGTCTGCCTGGAAAAATAGTAATAAGCACCAAAACCTGCGGCAATACAAAGCGCCAGGATGGCCAGTGAATGAAGACCGAAAGGCATGATAATTTTAACCAGCAACAGGCCTACGCCAATAGCCACCAACATAAAAAACCACTGCAGGATTTGATTTTTGTTTTCTTTTTTTTCAGGTCGCAAAAGTTCCCTAACGATATTTTCTTCTGCACCCTTGTCCAGAATTCGGTTTTTAATTCGGGCCGTCATAGCTGCTTTGATGGCTTGCAGGATGAAAGAAGAAATCAGGTAAATAGCAACCAGCATTGTACAAATATGCATGGCATCAAAAATAAAATCCCTGTCTTTAAATGGGTCAAATACTTCCTGTGGCTGCGCTTGTGCAACAAATGTGATTAAACTGATAAAAGCTGTAATGGATATTTTTTTCATATTTTAAATTTGGCGATGATTTTTTATTTGACTGGCATCTTTGATATTTGTTTCAACGGGAATAATTAAAGTTTAAGATGCGCATCTGGTTTTGATATTTTTTAAACATGTTCCAGATTTTTACCAGCATCACTGAACTTGAGCTGCCTATAATCACATAGATGAAATAAACCGGTATGCCACTGAACATATACAGGATATTCTGCCAGAAAATATAAACAGGAACACCAATGCATAAACAGCTGAAAACAACCAGGAACCCGAAAACGAAGCGGTCGGTTGTCATCAGCGGTTCGGGTGATGGCAGCTGGGGCATCACTAACTGCTCCAAATCGAAATCAAATGATAAAGCGGGCTCCCGTTTTATTCCGGTAAACAAAAGGGTATAGCTGTTTACCTCCTCCTGGCATACAGCACAGGATTCGATGTGCCCGATTGTCGCGTCTGAACAGGCAGACCTGTCCAACACATACTCCTGTATTTCCTTTTCTTTGGGATGGCTGTTCGTCATAATGCCTCCTTTTTATATTTTGATAAGAGATTTTCTTTGAGCATTTTCCGCGCACGGAACAGATGACTCTTTACCGTTCCTTCCGGTAAACCGGTCACCTGCGCCAGTTCTTCATAACTCATGGACTCGTGGTGGAAGAGCGTGATCAGCGTTTGATAAATCAAAGGAAGTTTGTCTATTTCTTTCCGGAGTATGGCTTTAACC
>DATCAO010000156.1:0-3420 GCA_036512575.1 Puia sp. | reverse complement strand
TGATCTATTTCAATTCCCTGGTTGTGGGCGAAATTGTTATAGTCGAACTGGCAGCCTTCTCCCTGGTTTCCCTGACACACAGGCGGACCGTACGGATTCGCATTGAAATATGGCTGAGCTGTCGTGTCGCTCACTGCAAGCACGTAAACACTATCCATATAGGCAGCACCCGCAACGATCAGGTGGGAAAGACAGGTATCGGTGGTTCCGCTTTTTACGAAAGCAACATCATATCGCTGTCCTGTTTCAGACTGCGTCAGATCGATGGCACCGGTTTTAGAGTTTAAAGTCAGACCAACCGGCCATGATAAATAAGTACCATCAATCCCCTGGTTATTCAGTGGCTTCACATAATAGTCGCCTGAGCTGGAAGGTTGTGGATAAACGATTGAATCACCATAGTCCGGTGCATAGCTGCATTCGGGGGTAGGATTTGCCGGATACGGTACACCCGGCTTATTCAACGTTGTATCCATTGGGTGATTTGTTCCGGGGTCAGGGCCTGGACCGGGTTGTTCAATTGACTTTTTACACGCAAGTGCAAATAAAATTGAAGTCAGCAGGATTAGGGATCCTATGCGAAAGTTTCGTTTCATGGGTAAAGGGATCTAGTGAAAACCACATACAAAATAGTAATAAAACCCAGTAAATACAAGGTTTTCCGCGACAATTCGGGGGATGGCCGGTGAACAATGGCATTCAACAAAAAGAATGCAGATCATAAAATTTCCCTAAACGTGAAAATCAGAAGTGGGGGCATTGAACTTTTTCTTTTGCGCTGCCGTCAGTCTGTTTGAAAATATAAACCAGCGAGATCTCCATGCCTCCGCGGGTTTGCGTGGCCACCTTAAAATCAGAAATATTCACATCATATGTGAGGCCAAGATTAAAGCTGCCATAATCCAGACCAACATAAGGGATCAAAGCATCAGACACATTATTCAAACGCGTCCATGCACCGATATAAACGTTTACCGGCTTAGTTTCATCCGTACTGGCGCTCAATTCCAGAGCACCGCCGAATACCAGTTCACTGGCGGTTGTCTGTTTGTTATACAAGGCGCTGACATACCAGGTCTGGCCGGAACTTTCAGATGGAAAATAGCCGCCTGCGTGCAGGGTCAGGCGTGTCGGCACTGTGATATTGTCCACACCAAGAAAAGACTCCTTTGGCTGGTTGAGATGATACATGGACGCTCCAAAATAGACTGCATTGGTACCATTCAGGGATCCGTTATACAATACGCCCGCATTCATGTCAAAATAACTTGTCGTTACCACCTGAAGGTTTACCGGCTCGGTTGCGGAAGGAAGCCAGGTTCCGTCTATCTGCAGTCCATCGAGAAAATGAAGCCGGGGACCATCCAGAATTTTATTGGCGTAAGTGCCCTGAAATCCCACGCTGATCTGATGCATGCCATTTTCATCGACTGCCTTGTGATAAGCAGTTGACAGAGCAAAATAATTACTGTTCAGAATACCGTTTGCCGTTTTATCTGTCATCGCCATCATACCAATTCCCCATCGGTCATCTTCAGGAAGCATACCCTGCAAAATGGGCAAATCCACCGAAACAGTGGAAGTGATATAAGCCCGGTTTACATCAGGCCATTGGTTGCGGTAGTTGCCGGCTGCCCGCAGGTCACCATTAAATTTACCGGTCAGTGCAGGATTTAATGTGAGCGGAGAGGCGAAAAATTGAGAAAATGAGGGGTCTTGCGCAGAAACTGCGTTGGTTAATAATACCACACAAACCATAATATGAAATCGCTTTTTCATTGTAACCCTTTACCTCAATAATTCAACAGTTCCTTTCAGAATAAAATTCTCACCGGTAAAACAAATCATCTCGGCAACATATACATAGGTATCTGACGGTTGTGGAATGCCATTCAGATTGCCATCCCATCCATATTTAAAATCGTTAGGAGGAAAATTTGTTCTCGAATACAACAATTGACCCCATCTGGAATAAACCTGGAATGATTTAACCAGTTTGACTCCGCTTCCGGTTGGATAGAAGTAATCATTGTTACCGTCGAAATTCGGACTGAACGCGTTGGCCATATATACACCGCTCTGTAAACACAAGAGCCTCACTTTGACTGTAGTTGTTGAAGTGCAGCCTTCAGCCGTTTTCACAGTTACCGAATACGTCATGGGTGCAAGCGGTGTACTGATCGGTGTTGCGCAATCTGTACAATTCAGATACAGTGGCGGCGTCCAGTCGTAAGAAACCACATCAGCACTGTATATGGGATCTATCGTTACGTCAGTTCCCGCCAACACCGGATTGGGCTGAGGAATGGTTACTGATGGTAAGGAATCGACGGTCACCCTGATATTAGCAGTGTCCATATAACATTTGTACTTATCCTCGCCGATAACTGAATAAACGGTTGTAAATGCCGGCTTCGCTATCACACTGTCGCCGGTAGTTTTATTTAAGGTATTTCCGGGTTCCCATGCATAACTATTCGCATTCGATGCGCTGAGGTAAGCCATGCCTCCGATACAAATGGTGGTGTCTGGTGATACCGGCATCGGGAATGGTCCGATCACATGCACAGAATCATATACTGTTGCGGTACATCCTACCGGAGAGGAAACCTTGAAAGTGGTTATAAAATCCCCTGGAGTATTATAGCCAAATGTTGGGAATTTGATATTCGAAGTATCTGCCGGATTACCGGTTCCAAAATCCCAATGATAAGTAAGCGGATATAAAAGGGGCAGCGTGTCGTTCGCATAACTCACCACATAAGGTCCGTAAGATATGGATCCAATACCGCAGAGAAGAGTTGGTGTTCTCAATGAAGCATGAATGGTATCAATCAGAATCTGGTGATCTGATTTATAAGACAGCTGGCAACCCGTCGAGTCGGTCAGAATAACCGCGGGTGTAAACATTCCGGGCAGTGTATATGTATGCAAGGCAAAAGTATCGGTGGTCGTTGTCAGGCTCCCGTCTCCAAAATCCCAGGTATAGGATCCCACATAACTCGCTGTAGCGCGAAGCGTATCAGGTGCAGGTGCGCAGGCCTGATATAATGGAGAATACAATTTCGCATAAGGACCTTTTACGGTAATGGTATCATAAGAAATCACAGAGATGCCGTTCGCGCCATATCCTGTCAGCGACACGATATAAACTCCCGGTGTATCGTATTGATGCGCCGGATTCTGCAAAAACGAATGCGTCGAGCTGTCGCCAAAATCCCATTCTAATGAAGTGGTATTTATAGGAAAGGAAGTGAAATTCACACCCATTGGCGGACAGGCCGACCCGAAAAAATAATAGGATGAATCTATAAACGGTGCAGAAATACTTTGAATCTTCAGCGGCACAACGATGGTGTCGATACAGGTTCCGGCCATACTCGGATAAGCAATCAGGGTTACCGTATCTGATCCGACGTT